>JAFYPG010000229.1 GCA_017547605.1 Prevotella sp. | reverse complement strand
TCTATTCCAATAATGGAATCTAATCTGTCCCAGAACGACTATCCAAATTCAAGAAATCTAACGGTTCGTTTCTCTAAACCCATGTACCCATGCAACAGGCACAGGCACACGCTTCTTGTACTACTTCTGTCTATGTAAATCCTTCAAAGAACACTCTTCTTTTGCACCACTCGAAACTGCCTTTTCTCGTTTAGCGGGTGCAAAGGTACATACTTTTTACGAACCTACAAAACTTTTTTAGGGAAAAATTCACTTTTTGGGTGGACAAAATACACCTCTTGACCAATATCAAGACCTAAAAGGCCATTACACATTATTATATATAATATAAGGCATAACAAACGCACACGAGCCAAAATTAAAAATATGGTTTCATTTTGGATTATTCATGATATTTATTTGGGGATTCACAAAATATGTTGTATCTTCGCAGCGGATTTAAGAAAAAAGAAAAGAAGATGAAAAAGATTAAGATTATTCTGATTGGCACTATCTGCCTAATGATGACAAGTTGCGGTCAAATGTTAAGTGCCATCTCCAACGGGAGTGTTGTGAATGCCATTACCAGCGTTATAGGAATGGACAAGGTATCGTCCCGAGGACTAATCGGCACATGGAACTATTTGGGGCCTGGCTGTGCATTCACCAGCGAGAACCTATTAGCAAAAGCAGGTGGCGAGGTGGCTGCTGCACAGATTGAGGAGAAACTATTGCCATACTATCAGCAAGTGGGCATAACATCAAGCAATACTTATATCACTTTCAAGGAAGACGGCACCTTTGCCTCAAAAATAGACGGCACTCCTTTCAGCGGCAGATACACTTTTGACGAAGCCACCCAGAAGATCACATTAAAAGGATTACTTCTCAGTTTCAATTGCTACACTAAGCGCGAGATAAGCGGCATTTCCATTCTCTTTGAAGCCAACAAACTACTGACCATACTCCAAACCATGTCAGCCCTGAGCGGCAATAAAGATATGCAGGCCATTGGAGATCTTAGCAAGCAATACGATGGTGTACGTGTGGGATTTGATATGAGAAAGTAATTTTGCAAAAATATACAGAATTATTTGGTCGGGTGCAAAATAATATGTAATTTTGCACCCGGATTTTGAATAAATATACCACATGAAAGTTAAAAACAACCGATTAGAAGCGCTGAGACTTATCATTTCGAGCCAACAATTGGGAAGCCAAGATGAGTTGTTAAACGCTCTCCAAAAAGAAGGTTTCAAACTGACACAGGCAACCCTGAGCCGAGATCTGAAACAATTGAAAGTAGCCAAGGCTGCCTCCATGAGTGGGAACTATGTCTATGTGTTGCCCAACGAGACGATGTATAAACGTGTCAGTTCTCCCAACAGTATTCGCGAGATGATGAAGGTTCCTGGATTCATCAGTATCAACTTCTCCGGAAACATCGGCATTATCAAGACCCGTCCAGGGTATGCCAGCAGTATCGCCTGGAACATCGACAACAGCGACGTGCCAGAAATTCTTGGAACCATTGCGGGAGACGACACCATCTTCATCGTCATTAAGGAAGGAATCAGCCACCAACACGTCGTCGAGGCACTTAGTGACGTGGTACCAAATATGAGATAGAACAAGAGCGAATAGATTATATTGGAGATATTAGAATTATGGAACACGAAGAAGATATAGAAGTGTTAGTCGCTGGGCCAGAGCATGAGAAGTATGTCGATACCATCTTGGACACGATTGCTGAAGCCGCTAAAGTTCGCGGTACTGGCATAGCAAAAAGAACACACGAATATCTGACCAAGAAAATGTTGGAGGCAAAAGCCGTCATCGCACTTACCAAGGACGGCACCTTTGCAGGCTTCAGCTATATTGAGACATGGGAGAACCAACAGTACGTAACAACATCTGGATTGATTGTACACCCTGACTTCCGTGGGAAACACGTTGCAAAGCGCATTAAGGACATGACCTTCACGCTGGCCCGTACCCGTTGGCCGCATGCTAAGATATTCTCCCTGACCAGTGGAGCGGCAGTGATGGCTATGAACACGGCACTGGGTTACCAACCCGTCACTTTTGCCGACCTTACCGACGACGAGGCTTTCTGGAAAGGATGTGAAGGCTGTGTAAATGTTGATGTATTACATCGCACAGGGAGGAAGTACTGTATCTGTACGGCCATGCTCTATGACCCAACAGAACATCTGCCCGCGAAAATTCCCGACGAGGTTATCAATCGCATTCGTCATTTGGAGGAAATAGAAGAACAATAAACAATAATAAGGATATGGCAAACAAGAAAGTTGTAGTTGCATTTTCGGGAGGTCTTGACACTTCCTATACCGTGATGAAGTTGACCCAGGACGGCTGGGACGTATATGCTGCTTGTGCTAATACAGGTGGATTCAGTGAAGAGCAGTTAAAGAAGAACGAGGAGAACGCCTATAAACTGGGGGCTGTACAGTATGTAACCCTTGACGTGACCCATGAGTATTATGAGAAATCGTTGAAATACATGATCTTCGGTAATGTACTGCGTAACAACTGCTATCCTATTTCCGTGAGCAGTGAACGAATCTTCCAGGCCATCGCCATTGCCCGCTATGCAAAGGAGATCGGTGCTGATGCCATCGCCCACGGTTCGACAGGAGCAGGCAACGATCAGATTCGTTTCGACATGACCTTCCTCGTGATGGCACCTGGTGTGGAGATCATCACCTTGACCCGTGACAAGAAACTCACACGAAAAGAAGAGGTGGATTATCTGAACGATCACGGTTTCTTCGCTGATTTCACCAAGTTGAAATACTCCTATAACGTTGGTATTTGGGGAACCAGTATCTGCGGTGGAGAGTTGCTCGATCCCACACAGGGTCTGCCTGAGGATGCCTATCTGAAGCACGTCACCGCCAAAGAGCAGGAGTCACTGCTGAAGATCCAGTTTGAAAAAGGCGAGATTGTGGCAGTTAATGGTAAACATTTTGATGATAAGGTAAAGGCTATCCAGAAGATTGAGGAGATTGGTGCTTCATACGCCATTGGCCGTGACGCCAACGTCGGCGACACCATTATCGGTATCAAAGGACGTGTAGGCTTTGAGGCTGCCGCCCCGAAACTGATCATCGAGGCTCACCGCCTGCTAGAGAAATCTACCCTTTCCAAGTGGCAACAATACTGGAAAGACCAAGTAGCCAACTGGTATGGCATGTTCCTCCACGAGAGCCAGTATCTGGAGCCCGTCATGCCCGACATGGAGGCTATGCTGACCTCCAGTCAGCGCAACGTCACAGGAACATCGATCCTGAAACTCCGTCCTTATGGCTTTGAGACCGTCGGCATTGATTCTGAGAATGACCTGACGAAGTCGAAACTCGGAGAGTACGGCGAGACCCAGACAGGCTGGACTGCTGACGAGGCCAAGGGCTTTATCAAAGTTAGCTCCACTCCACTCCGTGTCTATTACGGTATTCATAAGGACGAGAAGAGATGATCAAGGTAGGCATATTAGGTGCAGCAGGCTATACGGGCGGAGAATTGATTCGCCTGTTGTTGAACCATCCAGAGGCAGAGATTGTTTTTGCCAACTCTGAGAGTAATGCTGGCAATCCTGTTGCAGAGGTACACGAAGGACTTTACGGCGAGTCAGAATTGAAGTTTACAGACCAGATGCCTTTCGAAGACGTCGATGTTGTATTCTTCTGTTTCGGACATGGTAAGAGTGAAGCCTTTCTCAAGGAGCATACCATTCCTGAGAATGTCAAGATCATCGATCTGGCACAGGACTTCCGTATCAAGGGAGATCATGACTATGTCTATGGATTGCCTGAGATCAACAAAGATGAGATCATGAAGGCACAGCATGTAGCCAACCCTGGCTGCTTTGCTACTGCCATCCAGCTTGGTCTGCTGCCTGCTGCCAAGATGGGATTACTGAAATATGATGTTTCAGTGAATGCCATTACAGGTTCTACGGGTGCCGGCCAAAAGCCTGGAGCTACCACCCACTTCTCATGGCGCAATAACAACCTGAGTATATACAAGCCCTTTACCCACCAGCACCTGGCCGAGATCCGCCAGAGCCTGGAACAGTTGCAGGGCTCACTCGACGTGGATATTGACTTCATCCCCTATCGTGGTGACTTCGCTCGCGGCATCTTTGCCACAGAGGTGATTCGAACCAAGGCCTATGCCGACGAGGTGATTGCCGCCTACAAGGAGTTTTATAAGGATGCAGCATTTACGCACTATGTCGATAAGCCGCTCGATTTGAAACAAGTGGTGAACACTAACAAATGTCTCATTCATATTGACGCTTTCGACAACAAACTATTAGTCACCTCCTGCATCGATAACCTATTAAAAGGTGCCGTAGGTCAGGCTGTTCAGAATATGAACCTGATGTTTGGGATTGATGAACGTTTTGGACTGAATCTCAAGGCATCAGCATTCTAAAAGAAATCGGCTAACAATTTGAAGTTGTTAGCCGATTATTTTATCTCTCCTCGTGTTCCCGCATATAGTCACGTGGCGACATACCATAGAAGCGCTTGAAGACCGTTGAGAAAGAGGCGGAGTTAGCAAAACCGCAGGCGTACATCACCTCGGTGACGTTCATGCCTTGGTTAGCCAACAGTTGGGCAGCCTTCTTCAAGCGGATGTTACGGATAAAATCATGTGGCGTCTGTCCTGTCAGTTCCTTCATCTTACGATGTAGGTGAACACGGCTGATACCAGCCTCGTCCGCAATCATATCAACACTGAGGTCGGAATTGTTCAGGTTCTTATTGATACAGTCCATGATGCGCTCCAGCAATTTCTCATCAGGTGACTTCAGCCGAATCTCATTGACCTGTTCCTCCAACTCATCGTTCCGCTCAAACTTCAGACGGAGCAAACGGTGCGTATTGATCAGGTTGATGATGGTGCGTCGCAGGATATCCATATTGAACGGTTTTACGATATAGGCATCTGCACCTGTCTCAAGACCTTCCAATTTATCCTCATCACGGCTCTTAGCCGTCAACAAGATCACAGGGATATAATTGGTATTGGGATTGGTCTTTAGTTTCGAGCAGAGCGTATTACCATCCATTTCGGGCATCATGACATCGCTGATAACCAAATCAGGCACTGTACGTAACACCTCACCAAGAGCCTCTCTTCCATTGACACAGGCATGCACCTCATAATCACTGCCCAACTCACTCTCCAGGAAGTTACGAATCTCCTCATCATCCTCAGCAATGACAATTCTCGCACGACCATTGTGCTGACCGTGTATTTCTGGGATCACTTCCGCCTGCATATCCTCTTCTTCTGATTCCATCATACCCAAAGTAGCAGTTTCTTTCTCGGAGATCATCTCCTCTGGACGTAGATGGGCGTTGCCCAACGGAATCGTAACCGTAAACTCACACCCTTGTTCAAGATTATGAGCAGTGATGGTGCCGTGATGCAGTTCGACGAGCGAGCGCGTGAGGTCAAGTCCAACACCTGTACCTGCATGACGGTCGTTAACGCTGGTAGGTGTCTGGTAGAAACGCTCAAAGATCCTATCAAGTTTATCGGCTGGGATCTGCTCACCGTTATCTCGGATAGCAATAGTGGCATGCTGGTCATCATGTGTCAAACGAATGCCAATCTCACCACCTGCAGGTGTAAACTTGAAAGCATTAGAAAGAATATTCATGACCACCTTATCGAAGTTAGCCTTATCAATCCATATCGGCAGGGAATCCACGTCATGTTCGTAGAGCAGATTGATATGCTTGGTCTTGGCCTGACTGGCAAAGAGGGTATAAATATCCTGAATGAAGCCAACGAGATCCGTTTCCGACATTCGCATCTGCATCTGTCCCTTGTCAATCTTACGAAGATCCATCATCTGGTTAATCAGGCTCAGAATACGTTCTGCATTACGTTTGATGGTCTCATACATACTCTTCCTGCTTGGATCTTTCTCGTTCTTAATGAGTGACAGCAACGGCGTAACGATCAGGGTCATGGGCGTACGGATTTCATGACTCATATTGATGAAGAACCGCAATTTTGCCTCACCCAACTCCTCTGCATGGAGATGCTCCTGAAGACGTAGCCGCGCCTGTTCCTTATGACGACGATAACTGAAATACTGCCAGAGAAACATTCCTGCGATAAGGGCATAGAAGAAATAGGCCCATGCAGAACGATACCACGGACTATGAACCACCACGGTGAACTCACGCACAGGAGTTTCCTGCCCATTACGCTCGGCCTTTACACGGAAACGATAGGTACCTTGAGGAAGATGAGAGAAAGTGAGTTCGTTCATGCCCGCCTTAAGCCGGGAGAAGGGTTCACCGTTGATACTATAGAGATAGGAGATATGTTCAGGATTCTCGTATGTCAGCGTGGAGAACTGAATGGCAAAGGAGTTGTCCTGATAACTCAACTCAAAGCGGTTGCTCCTGATAACATTGGTCTCCGTCACCCGATAGCCGTCCGACATACTGCCGGTGTTCACAGGCTTTCCATTAATAGAGAAGGATGTCAGTTGCACGTTCGCTTCCCACTTGTTCTGCACGATATCCTGAGGTTTGAACCATGTGACTCCTCCCGTACCGCCCAATATTATCGTTCCTTTTGGTGTGAGACAGGAGGCGCCATCGCCGAATTCATTACTTTGCAGACCGTTATCAGCAAAATAGTTTTGCCATTTCCCCGTCGCAGGATTGAAAGAAGTCAGTCCGTGATCAGTTCCAATCCACAGCGTACCTTGCTGATCACACTCGATAATGGACACACCATTGTCAGAGAGGCCATCGGCAGTCGTATAGTGAATGGTCTTCTTCGACGCGAGATCGTAACAGTAAAGACCTTCGTTAGTTCCATACCACAAATGGCCGTTATATTCTTTGGCAATCCTGACAGGAATACTGTAATTCGGGCAATTGGTGCCAAAGGTTTTCGTCCAACTGCCTGAAGTGATATCAAGGCAACAAATACCCATGGAGGTAGCAGCATAGAGTCGTTTTCCGTCTGGTGATACCGACACCTGAGAAACATAATTATTGGTGATGCTGTTGACCTTTCTATCCTTATCTGCCCCCGAGATCTGCTCATAGCCAGCAACCAGTTCTCCCTGAAGAGAGAAGCAGAGAACTCCGTGACGCATCGTAGCAGCCCATAGCCGGTCTTGCTTGTCCTGAACAATATCCATGATGATAAGGTGCTCGTCTTGTGGATAGTTCAGCTTATGATACTGCATCGTTCTGGGGTCAATCCATCCCCCTCCTTCTCCATAGGAGCCGATCCAAATATGCCCGTCACTGTCTTCAGCAATGGTCATAACAGTAGAAGGATAGCCTTCTTTAATATGGCGGATCAGCTTATCATTGGCATCGAAGATATATATGCCATCTTTATCTGTTCCCACCCATGTCCGCTGTTTACTGTCAATCAGTACACTAACGACACAAGCAGTACCGATAGCATTGCGTGACCCCAGTTTATAGCCCATATACTGGAAACCATTAAAGTCGATGGGCTGTTTATAGATACCCTTTTGCAGGAGTCCAAGCCAGATGTTACCACTATGATCCTCAATAATAGAATAAACCTTACTCTGAGCCAAATTAACCTCCATACTGAAGAAAGGATTATCTTCGACCTCGTCCTTGCGAGGATCATAGATGGCAATACCCTTTCCGTCATATCCGACGAGAATTCGGCCATAATGATCACAGTGGAGGGCAGAGATACTGGTGTTGCCCGTTGCGGCAACATGCACGAACTGCTCGCCCTGCTGACGATACAGTCCTGCATTGGTTCCCACATACACATTCCCTTCATGATCCTCACAGACACTAACCATGGTCAGATCACTTCTGTCGGCCAGATACTGCTTCATCTGGTTGCCATCAAAACACAACAGTCCTTTCGACGTGGCCAACATCCAGAGGCGCCCGTTCTTGTCTTCTATCAAGGCATCAACAGTATGGATGTCGGCAAAAGGACCACCCAACTGCCTGGCCGTGTTCTGGTCTGTGAACTTCATGACTCCAAGGCCTGAGGTACCAGCCAAGACATCACCGTTCTTCCGCTCTATGAAACAGGTAGCATAACCATAGTTCTCGTTTCCCTGATAATCCAGCATCTTCACGTTATGGAATTTCTCGCCATCCCATGTCTGCAGGGCCCCATACATACCAAAGTAGAAAAGGCCATTACGATCCTGCATCATCGTATTCACATAGTTACTGGCCAATGTCTTGTCTTGGTCATTCTCTTTCTTAAACACACGGAACTGATAACCGTCATAGCGATTAATTCCATTACGGGTAGTTGTCCAGATATATCCTTCTCTATCAAGATACACCTGTGTCACAAAACTACTGGACAGTTGATCTTCTGTGCTGAAATATTTTCCCATCTGAGCATAAACGCTCATTTGGAAACTGAGAGTTATTAGCGTTAGTAGAAATTTAAGCCGCATTGTTTTTGTTAGCTTTACATTTTGATGCAAAGATAGCCATTTTTTCTATTAGCAACAAATAAATGCGACAAAAAAAACTATTTTTGATACGTTTTCTATCAAAATAAGGAAAAAAAACATTATCTTTGCAGGAAAATGAATACTAAACCACACATTATGACAAATCATCGTATCTATCACATGCAAAAAACGATCCTATTGTATTTCTGTATTCTGTTTGCCCAGTCAATGACAGGAACAGAACCGTTTATCATGTTTCATTCGGCTGACGACACTTGGCATCTGGATCCTATCACCATCGGCTACGTCCAGGCAGAACACTCTTGTGTGCAACTGGCCGCTGCTAACCTCGCAAAAGACTTTGAACAAGTAACAGGCGCGCGTCCATCCCTATCTGCCGTCTCACCCCAGTCCAGTATTATCATAGGCACTGTAGGTGTCAACCCCGCCATCGACACTTGGGTGAAACAAGGTGAACTGCGAGACCTGAAGGGCAAGACTGAGAAATACATCATCAAGACCATTGGCAACCAGCTCGTCATTGCTGGCAGCGATAAGCGGGGTACCGTCTATGGCATCTATGAGCTGTCGCGCCAGATAGGTGTGTCACCCTGGTACTACTGGGCCGATGTACCCGTGGAGAAACACGGCGAACTATACGTCAAGAAGGGTGAATTTACTGACGGCGAACCTGCTGTCAGATACAGAGGACTATTCCTGAACGATGAGGCACCCTGTCTGACAACATGGGTGAAGAACACCTTTGGTACTAATTACGGCGACCATCGTTTCTATGAGAAGGTGTTTGAACTGATTCTCCGTCTGAAGGGCAACTACCTCTGGCCCGCCATGTGGGGCTGGGCGTTCTATGCCGATGACCCGGAAAACCTGAAGACGGCTGATGCCATGGGCATTATGATGGGCACCTCTCACCACGAACCGATGGCCCGTAACCATCAGGAATATGCCCGCGACCGTAAAGGCTGGGGCGCGTGGAACTACAGCACGAACAAAGCGAATCTCGACCGATTCTTCCGTGAGGGTATCGAGCGCATGAAAGGAACAGACGACATCGTGACCATCGGCATGCGCGGCGACGGTGACGAGGCCATGGGCAACGGCACTGACACCAAACTTCTGGAGAACATCATCGACAACCAGCGCCGTATCATCAAGGAGGTGACGAAGCGTCCTGCCAAGGAAACCCCACAGATCTGGGCCTTATATAAAGAGGTACAGGACTACTACGATGCAGGACTGCGCGTACCTGACGACGTGACCGTACTACTCTGCGACGACAACTGGGGTAATGTCCGCCGACTGCCGACTGCCGAGGAGCAGAAGCGCAAGGGTGGCTGGGGGCTCTACTATCACGTCGATTACGTAGGTGCACCCCGTAACTCCAAGTGGATCAACGTCACTCCCATCCAGAACATGTGGGAGCAGTTGCAACTCGCCTATAACGGTGGTATCCAGAAACTGTGGATCCTGAACGTGGGCGACCTGAAGCCCATGGAATACCCCATCCAACTGTTCATGGACATGGCATGGGATCCCACGAAATATCGTGTGGATAATCTGCTCGACCATCCGAAAGCCTTCTGCGCAGAAGCCTTCGGTGAGGATCAGGCCTGTGAGGCTGCCAGCCTGCTGAACTTAGTCAGCAAATACAATGGCCGTATCACGTCCGAGATGCTCGATGCCACCACCTATACCACCGAGGAGTTCGCCCAGGTGGTCAGCGAGTATCAGGCCCTGGAAGCCCGTGCCCTCCGACAGTTTATCACGCTGAAACCGGAACAGCGCGACGCCTACCGTCAGATCATCCTCTTCCCTATCCAGGCCATGGGTAATATCTATGAGATGTACTATGCCCAAGCGATGAACCATGAACTGGCCGCACAGGGCGACCCCGACGCCAACTGCTGGGCGGAGCGCTGCCGTCAGGCCTTTAAGCGCGATTCCCTGCTCTGTCTGCAATATAACAAGGAGATAGCCGGCGGCAAGTGGGATGGTATGATGATCCAGAAACATATCAGTTACAAGATCTGGAACGACAACTACCCGCGCGACGTATGTCCTGACCTCGTCGAGGTGCCTGTACCTGCCAGCGGACCCGTGTTCAGTCCCCGCGACGGCT
>JAFYPG010000022.1 GCA_017547605.1 Prevotella sp. | reverse complement strand
ACAGCCGACGCCCGACTGTTTGCAGATATGCATGAGTTCGGAGGAGAGACCGTCGCTGATGTCCATCATGGCGGTGGGACGGATGCCTGCCTCGCGGAGTTTCTGGATGATGTCGCCACGGGCCTCGGGCTGGAGTTGGCGCTGCAGCAGGTATTCCTTACCACTGAAGTCGGGCTGGAAATGGGCGAGTTCTTCCAGAGCACGCTTGTCGCCCTTCTTCTTGGCCTCCTCCACCTGCTGGTAATACACGCTCTTCTCGCGCTCCAGCAACTGGAGTCCCATATAGGCGGCTCCGAGGTCACCACTCACGCAGACGAGATCGGTGTTCTTCGCACCGTTGCGATAGACGATATCCTCTTTGCGCGCCTCACCGATACAGGTGATCGAGATGGCCAGGCCTGTATAGGAAGAGGTGGTGTCGCCACCGACGATATCGACGTTCCACTTGTCGCAGGCCAGTTTGAGGCCAGCATAGAATTCCTCGAGATCCTCCACCGTGAACCGCTTGCTGATAGCCAGCGAGACGGTGAGTTGACGGGGCGTGCCGTTCATGGCGAACACGTCGCTGATATTCACCATGGCCGATTTATAGCCGAGGTGCTTCAGGTCGATGTAGGTCAGGTCGAAGTGTACGCCTTCCATCAACAGGTCGGTGGTGACCAATACTTCTTTGTCGGGGTAGGAGAGGACGGCGCAGTCATCGCCCACACCGTATCTGGTACTCTCGTTCTTGATCTCTATGTCTTTCGTGAGACGGTCGATGAGACCGAACTCACCCAGTTTTGCTATTTCCATTAGTTGCTTCGTTTTATCATTTCTCGCATGATCTCAGTCATCAGCGGTTGTGCCATGTTGGCAGCCTCCTGTACTTCCTCGTGGCTGACCTCTACGGGATCGTCGAAGCCGCCAAGGTCGGTGATGACAGAGACTCCAAAGGTGCGGATGCCACAGTGATGGGCCACGATGACCTCGGGTACGGTGGACATGCCGACAGCGTCGCCACCCAACAGGTGGTACATCCTGTATTCTGCAGGGGTCTCGAAGGTGGGACCCTGTACGCCGACATAGACGCCATGCTGCACCTTGATGCCCTTCTCCTCAGCGATCTTATCGGCCAGTGCCACCAGCGACAGGTCGTAGGGCTCGTGCATATCCGGGAAGCGGGGACCCGTGGGGAAGTTCTTGCCACGGAGCGGATGCTCGGGGAAGAAATTGATATGGTCAGTGATGATCATCAGGTCGCCGATCTTGAACTGGGGGTTCATGCCGCCAGCGGCATTGCTCACGAAGAGGGTCTTGATACCTAACTCATACATCACGCGCACGGGGAAGGTGACCTCCTTCATCGAGTAGCCCTCGTAGAAGTGGAAGCGGCCCTGCATGGCCATGATGTCGATGCCTCCCAGTTTGCCAAAGATCAGTTTGCCAGAATGCCCCTCCACCGTGGAGACAGGGAAGTTGGGGATGTCCTGATAGGGAAACTCGTAGGTGTCAGTTATTTCTGAAGCTAATTGTCCGAGGCCTGTTCCCAGCACTATTGCTGTAGTTGGGGAGGTGGTCATCCTTGCCTTTAGCCACGACGCTGTTTCTTGTATTCTTTCGTACATATTTGATGATTCTTTGATGGAATTGCTCTTCTTGATCCTGTAATATCTTCACGTGGATGGGCAGTACATAGAGGGCCTGCTTGACATCGTCGCTTAATCCCTCGGCAACGGTCAGGCGACAGGCGTCTTTCTCTGTCGTGATGATCACCTTGGGCGAGGGGAGGGCGGCGAAAGCCTCGTTGATGCACTCGACATCCTTTTGCTTGAAATGATGATGGTCGCCGAAGGTCAGGGGGGTGATCTTGTCGGTATAGGCCTGCAGGTCTTTTAGCATCTGCTCGGGGGAGGCAATACCTGTGAGCAGGAGGATGTTCTTGCCCTTCAGGTCGCTTAGTCCTGCGAGTTTGTCTGGTTTTGCCGTCTCAGGGAAGACGGGGCGGGGCGCCTCATACTCATGCGTGGAGAAATAGAGTTGCTGGTAGGGATAGAGGCCCATGGCCTTGGTGATGACGCGGAACTCCATGGGCTTCAGGTCTGTCGGACATTTGGTGATAATCACGATGTCTGCCCTGTCCTTGCCCTTGACGGGTTCGCGGAGTCGGCCTGACGGTAGCAGTTCGTCGTAGATGACCAGACGGTGGTAATCGACGAGCAGGATGTTGATGCCGGGCTTGACATAACGGTGCTGGAAAGCATCGTCGAGCAGGACGACGTCGATGCCGTCAACGTAATTGCCACTGGTCAGTTTGTCGATGCCTCTGGTACGTTTCTTATCGACCGCCACGGTGATGTCGGGGAATTTCTGCAACATCTGGAAGGGTTCGTCACCGATGTCCCGCATGGTGGTTCCCTTCCCTGCCAATACGAAACCATGGCTCTTCCGCTTGTATCCCCGGCTGAGCACGGCCACCTTTGCAATGTCCTTCAGCAGACGGATGAGATACTCCACATGGGGGGTCTTGCCCGTGCCACCGACGGTGATATTACCCACGGAGATGACGGGCACGGTGAAGGAACGGCTCTTCAGGATACCCATCTCGAAGAGCATGTTCCTGCAGCCTACCACTAAGCCGTACAGCCAACTCAGCGGCCGTAACGACTTGTTGACGCTGATGAGATCACCTTCTATTCTGTCGTTCATCCGTCTTACTTCACTCTGACATCGTCAAGTATCCTGGCCTGGATATGACTGCCGTCCTTGACGGTCTGGCGGATCTCCATCAGCGGCTCGTAGAGGTCACCGAGGAGGGCCTTCAGTTCTTCCTGCAACTTGCTGTCGAGATAGGTGCCCTTATCCTCCTTTGGCATGAAACTGTCGAGCCAACTGCCCTTGCCAGGGTAGGCCTCAGAATAATAATCCTTGAGTTTGGCCAGTTCGGCGGCCTTCTTCACAGCGTCGTCCAGACTGCCGAGTTTATCCACGAGTTTGATGTTCAGGGCATCGGTGGCGAGCCATACACGACCCTGACCGATGGAATCCACCTGTGCGGGCTTCATGCCACGACCCTCGGACACGATGTTGAGGAAGTCCTGGTAACCTTGTTCTATATAGGTCTGCATGTGCTTCATGACCTCGTCGGTGTTCTTGCCCAGAATGAGGTCCTGCTCATAGTCGGTAAACTTATGGGTGGTCACACCGTCGAAGGTGACACCGAGTTTGTCGGTGACCAGTCCGCTGAAGTTGGGAATCAGTCCGAAGATGCCGATACTACCGGTGATGGTGGTCGGCTCAGCAAAGATATAGTTGGCGGGAGAACTGATCCAGTAGCCGCCAGAGGCTGCCATACCGCCCATCGAGACAACGAGGGGTTTCTTGGCTTTCAGCAGTTTGAGGGCGTGGCGGATCTGCTCAGAGGCCACGGCACTGCCGCCGCCCGAGTTCACGCGGAACACCACGGCCTTCACGTCGTCATCGTCAGCCAGTTTGCGCAGGTCCTCTGCCGTGCTCTTGCCCACGATACTGTGGCCGCCGCCCTGCAGCAGGTTCATAGTCTCGCTATCGACGATGCTGCCATAGGCATAGTAGATGGCTATCTTATCGCCTTCCTTCTCCTTCTTCGACTTCACGTTGAGCATGTCGGAGAGGGTCAGTTGCGGGATCTCGTCGTCCTTGTCGAGTTTCAGGCGGTTCTTGATCTCGGCCTTGATCTCCTCGGGGAACAGGATCTTGTCGATGAGTTTGGCAGTGACATAGTCCTTCGTGTTGGCAAAGGCCATGATGCTGTCGTTGGCCAACTGGTTCAGGTCTTCGACCTTTGCCTTACGGCCTTCGGCGATCTCCTTCACCCAGTAGTTCCAGATGCCGTTCAGATAAGCCTCACGCTGCTCACGGTCATAGTCGCTCATGCCTGTCAGCGTGTTGCTCTCCACATAACTCTTATATTTGCCCACCTTGGCCACCTGGTATTTGATGCCAAGTTTGTCGTACAATCCCTTCATATACTCGCCTTTGCCACCAAGACCCTTGAAGTCGATGGCACCATGGTCGTTCAGATAGACGTTGTCGGCCACCGAGGCCACGTAGTAGGAGGCCTGGTAATACTGATCGGCGTAGGCCACGATCCACTTGCCGCTCTGCTTGAAGTCCTTCAGGGCGTCGCGCAACTGCTGGGCTGTGGCGGGTGCGTCGAAGGAGAGGGCTCCGCCCTCCAGGTAGATACCCTTGATGTCGTCGTTGTCCTTAGCCTTGCGGATGCTGGCAATCAGGTCGTCGAGTCCCATGGCACTCATGTCGCCCATGCCCATGAGGGCATTCAACGGAGAGTCTTCCTCAGCGCGCTCGCTGATAGTACCATTGAGTTTGATGACAAACACGGAGTTTTCCTTCACTTTGGTCGATGCCGAGTCGCTGGCAAGCATACCTGCCAAGGAGATAACCAGGAAGAAGCCGGTTATCAGCAAAAAGATGGCAATACCACAGATCGTGGCAAGTGTCATTTTAAAGAATTGTTTCATGCTAAGTTGGTTTATTGTTACGTAACTGCGGCAAAGGTACAAATTATTTTTGAAGTATGACATAAGTTGGGCAAAAATTTTTTCTTTACGCTGACAAGTTGTCACACCTCGCGTAGTTGGCATGGTTTTGGCAGAATGACTGGCGGAGCAGTCGGAAGACTGTTTTTTATAATAAGGTGTAACAAGATACATTAAACATT
>JAFYPG010000228.1 GCA_017547605.1 Prevotella sp. | reverse complement strand
TGTAAAAGTAACAATTAACTCATTATTAACAACCAAACTTCTTATGAAAAAACTTTTTCTTTCACTGATGGCTCTCACCAGCCTCACAGCAGTTGCTCAGAACCCCACGGTTCCTTCAGTAACAGAGAATGTGGTTGAAGACTTCAAGTCTGCTTCGACCAATCAAGAGAACAAACAGTACCCGATGATCAACTCACAGCGCATGGTCCGTGCGCAGATCACAGCCCCTCAGGCCACTTTCGTAGGTCTTGACATCGCTGGTAAGATCTATGAGATGACCAAGGACGAGAACGGTGTATGGACTGGCACCTCGGCTCCTCAGGACGAGGGTTTCCACTACTATCAGTTGAACATCGACGGTGCTTCGGTACCTGATCCGGGCAGCAAGTATTACTATGGTGCCAGCCGTTGGGGCAGTGGTATCGACGTGCCTGCAGCCGATGAGGATTTCTACACCGTCAAGAACGTGCCTCAGGGCTCTATCAACGAGGTTTATTACTGGTCGTCTGTCACAGAGTCGATGCGTCACGGCTATATCTATCTGCCTGCAGAGTACTATGCTAACCCCGACAAGAAATTCCCTGTGCTCTACCTGCAGCATGGCATGGGTGAGAACGAGACAGGCTGGAGTGCCCAGGGTAAGACGGGCATCATCATGGACAACCTGATTGCAGAGGGCAAGGCCTTGCCCTTCATCATCTTTATGGATAATGGTCTGAACGCCCGCCGTCCTGGTGAGCAGCCGATGGGTTTCGGTGGTCCGCGTCCTAACGGTCCTCGTCCACAGGGTGCTCCTCAAGGTGGTCCTCGCGGCCAGCGTCCTGGTGGTCCCCAGGGTGGCCCTCAGGGCGGTCGTCCCCGTATGGGTGGCGCAGACTTCGCTAAAATGGCCCGTCGTATGGGTGGCGCTTTCGAGGAAGTGCTGATCAAGGATATCATCCCCATGGTGGAGAAGAACTACCGTGTGATTGCCGACAGCGAGCACCGTGCAATGGCTGGTCTGTCGATGGGTGGCATGCAGACTCACGGTATCACGCTGAACAACCCCACTACATTCGCCTATGTAGGTATCTTCAGCGGTGGCACCATTGGCACTGACGAACTAACCGACGTTCCTGACTTCAAGAAGACCAATAAGGTGCTCTTCATGAGTGCTGGTGGCAGAGAGACGGGTATGGCTGAAGGTGATGGCAGCGTTATCAAGGCTGCTGAGGACATGAAGGCCATCGGCATCAATGCCCACAGTTATATCTCACCCGAGACAGCCCACGAGTGGCAGACTTGGCGCCGCAGCCTCTACCAGTTCGCCCAGTTGCTCTTCAAATAATTCTAAAAGACAAGGAAATTAAAAAGGTGAAGCGTTAGTGCTTCACCTTTTTCTTACCATTATCTGACCCGTGTTAACGATCTTTTTCTTTTAATAAAGTCCCTTTGGTGAAAGGACCAGCGAACGAGAAGGCTGTGCCCTTGTAGGTCGTCGTGGAGTTGCCATCGGTATATTTCATGGCGCTGAACTGCACCTTATAGCCGTTTCCACTCTTGCCCACCTTGAGTTTGGCACCGGCATTATCGCTATCATAGGTATAGTACTGCTTGTCCTTGGCACCGTTGCTGGATATCCTCGATAACGACACCGCGAAGTCTGTGAACTCTCCTGTGGCCGGAGCCTTCTTACCACCGCCAGTAACCTTATAGGTAATCGTGACAATATCCATGGGGTCGGCACCTCCCAACGTGTCGAAATTGTAGAACTGCAGCGTATAGAAGGCATCGTTTCCATTGAGGATGCTCACATCCCAGTAAGCATTATAGACAGAGAAGGTCGTGCCGTTGACGGCTACCGAGGCTGAGCCCTTTTCTCCACGCCTGACTGGCGAGTAGTACTCGACAGTGCGTTCAAGCACAGTGCCGTCACGTTCTACTTCGCTATCAAAAGCAGCGTTCCATACATCGGTATTCCAGTTGGTGCTGGCCTCACGAAGCATGAACTCTACCCAGCATCCCTGCTGTAGTCCACTGAACGTAAAATAATCCTTATAATAGCAGAGATAGCCCGCAGAAACAATTTCACCACCAACTTCACAGGTGTATTTGCAATAGTCTTTTTTGTATGCCTTAGACATCTGGACGGGTTCTTCACCTAAATCATTGCGGAACACCAGGTCGTCGGGGAACTTGTAGGTGTAGGGATAGAAGGTGTACGTCCACTGATACGTGTCCTGTCCTGCATACAACATCTGGTAGGTCTCGATGGGTGTACCAGGGTTGTTGATGATCAGCGTGGAGTCCAGTCGCCACATCATCATACTTGGCACCATGTCCTTTTCCTTCTGAGTAGGTTCATCTCCACCACCGATAGGGTTGTCTTCATTGTCAAGAGCGCAGGCTGCCAGAAGGCAAGCAAAAACTGCCATTGTTAAATACTTCATTGTTTTCATCTTTTTGTTTTTTTATGGGTTAATACTAATTGTTTATTATGGGTTAATACTCATTGACCTTATCCTGTCTCCTCCTGTTGTTTCGGAACTTCCTGCGAGAAAAGGTTACGCAACCCCTCTTCATAGGCCCTCAGGGCTTCACGCCCTTTGTCGGTGATACGGCAGACGGTGCGGGAGAAACGTCCCAGTACGCCTGACTTCAACACTTCTATATATCCAGCATCCTTGAGGGTTGTGATCTGTGTACTCAAGTTACCCCTCGTAGAGTCGGTAATCTGGCACAAGTACATAAAATCGGCACTCTCTAATGAGTCGAGCGCTACCATAATCTTCAGTCGCAGCTCACT
>JAFYPG010000227.1 GCA_017547605.1 Prevotella sp. | reverse complement strand
GTGAATAATGGAAAGGGAACTTAACACAAAGATCATGAAATATGAAGTTCCAAATAATTTGGAGGAAAACTTGCAAGATTGAAAGAAATGTAGTATCTTTGCAGACACATTCAAAGCAGATCGATTACTATGGAACAAAACCAGGAGTTATGCCATGCGTGGGACTTCGTGGAGCACACGGGGCGCAGCATCTTCTTAACGGGTAAGGCTGGAACGGGAAAGACCACTTTCCTGAAGACCGTTGTGGAACAAAGCAGCAAGCGTTGTATCGTGGTGGCGCCCACGGGTGTGGCAGCCATCAACGCAGGCGGCATGACCATCCACTCGTTTTTCCAACTACCCTTCTCGCCCTTCGTGCCTGGTGCGAAGATCGAGTCCAAGTTCGACTTCGGCAAGGAGAAGCGCAAGATCATCTCGTCACTCGACCTGCTGATCATCGACGAGATATCGATGGTGCGCAGTGACCTGCTCGATGCCATCGACAGCGTGCTGCGCCGTTATCGCGACAGATACAAGCCCTTTGGCGGTGTGCAACTGATGATGATCGGCGACCTGCAGCAGTTGACACCTGTGGTGACACCTGAGGACGAGCGGATGCTCAGTCCCTACTATGACACGCCCTATTTCTTCGGCTCGAAAGCATTGGCACAGATCGACTACGTGACCATCCAACTGGAGAAGGTATATCGTCAGCAGGACGATATCTTCTTGACGCTGCTGAACCATATCCGCGAGGGGCATCCCACAACGGAGGATCTGGCATTATTGAATAGCCGCTATCAACCAGCCTTCATCCCCAAGCCAGAAGAGGGCTATATCCGCCTGACCACGCACAACCAGATGGCGAACAACTACAACGAGACAGAGTTGCAGAAGCTCCCTGGCCGTGCCTACACCTATCAGGCCAAGATCGACGGTACCTTCCCTGAGTATTCCTACCCCACGGCCGAGACGCTGACGCTGAAGGTGGGAGCGCAGGTGATGTTCGTAAAGAACGACCCATCGGGTAATCATCTTTATTATAACGGGCGTATCGGACATGTGACATACGCTGACAGCAGTCGTCTGCAGGTGTATTGTCCTGGTGACGACGAGGCCATCGAGGTGGAGCCGTTGGAATGGGAGAACTCGCGCTATACACTGAATGAGGAGACGCGTGAGATAGAGACAGAGGTATTGGGCAAGTTCTCGCAACTGCCCCTGCGCCTGGCGTGGGCCATCACCATCCATAAGAGTCAGGGTCTGACCTTCGAGCGCGCCATCATCGACGCCAGTCTGTCGTTTGCCCCTGGACAGGTGTATGTGGCCCTGAGCCGTTGTAAGACACTCGAAGGGATGGTGCTCGCCTCGCAGATTCCCTCACATGCCATCATCAGTGATACGCGCGTGGAGACCTATATCGCGCATCAGGAAGAGGCCGCCCAACGGAGCATCGAACAGTTACCCACACTGAAAGACGACTATTACCGCTACCTGCTGCTAGAACTCTTCGACTTCAAGGACATCCTCTATCGCGAGGAGTATCTGAGCAGGCTGATCACGGAGTTTTTCTATCACAGTTTTACTGACATCGCTGAACTCCACAAGCGGACGTTGGAGGATTACAAGCAGCAAGTAATCACTGTGGCAGAGAAATGGATCACGATAATCCAGCAGATGACGATAGAGGCACTACGTGAGGAAGAATTCTTAGAGCGTGTCAAGCGCAGTGCCGCCTACTTTGAGCAGACGCTCGAAAAGGTGTTGGAAAAGCCCCTCGCCTTGGTGCCCAGTATTCAATCGAACAACAAACAGGCCATGAAGCGCCTGACGGAAAACTTCGTCGATCTGCGACAGGCCTGGCTCTCGCGCCGATACCTGCTTCAGCAGATGGCAGAGCACACTTTTACCATTGCCGACTATCTGCACCAGAAACAGCACTCACAACTCGACGCCATGGACGAGCAGACGCTGAAGAAAAAGAAACGCGAGAAAAAGGCCAAGGAACCCAAGCCCCAAAAAGAGCCCAAACCCAAGAAGGAAAAGACCTGGGTCATCACCTACGGTCTCTACCAACAAGGCATGACGCCAGAACTGATTGCACGAGAGCGTGGCCTTACGATAGGTACCATCTATGGCCATCTGGCGCGCTATATTCCTACAGGTGATATCTCGCTCGACGACCTCATCCCTGAAGATCATCAACAAGCCATTCTCCAAGCCATTCACATGGCAGGTTCGGATGCCGGCTCCACGGCCATTAAGACCCTCTGTCCACCAGACATCACCTACGACGAGATCCGTCTGATGCGAGAACTCAGAGGGGACAGTCTCCACTGAGTTCAACTAAATCACCTCGTAGTGACGGAGGGCATTCAGAATACCATCGTCATCGACAGAAGTGGTCACGTAGTCAGCCTGCTGCTTGAGAGCATCGATGACATTACCCATAGCAACACCGATGCCCGCCTGGAGGATCATCGAGGTATCGTTGCCACCGTCACCAAAGGCGATAGTCCTACTGGGGTCGAAACC
>JAFYPG010000226.1 GCA_017547605.1 Prevotella sp. | reverse complement strand
TGGGAGGAGAGTCTCGAAGTTTGCATTGGCAAACTTCTAATGGACAATGTATAATGGATAATGGATAATTGCGACAGAGAAGATGGCTGATAATAATATAGTGGCAGAAAAAAGTATAGATTTTGCTATTCGTATTGTGAAATGTTATAAATATCTGAGAGAAAAGAAGAAAGAAGATGTAATATCAAAACAGATGTTAAGAAGTGGGACAAGTATTGGGGCTAATATACATGAGGGAACTCAAGCTCAAAGTCCAGCAGACTTTATAAGTAAAATGAGTATAGCTTTGAAGGAAGCAACAGAAACATCATATTGGCTTACCATCTTATCAAGAACAAAATTCTTAGAGGATGACGCATATGATTCAATGAAAAGCGATTTGGATGAAATAATTCGGATATTGATATCGTCAATTAAGACTACAAAGAAGAATTGGACATAGGAATTATCCATTATCCATTGTCCATTATCCATTAGTGTAATGAAGTGAAATGAAGTAAAACGAAATGAACGAAATAGAACGTAGAAGGACATTTGCGATTATCTCGCACCCGGATGCGGGTAAGACGACACTGACGGAGAAGTTCCTGCTGTTTGGTGGACAGATCCAAGTGGCTGGTGCCGTCAAGAACAATAAGATTAAGAAGACGGCTACCTCCGACTGGATGGACATCGAGAAACAGCGTGGTATCTCGGTGAGTACCTCCGTGATGGAGTTCGACTATACGCCCGAGGGCTCGGACATCGAGTATAAGGTGAATATCCTGGATACCCCTGGTCACCAGGACTTTGCTGAGGATACCTTCCGTACGCTGACGGCCGTGGATTCGGCCATTATCGTGGTGGATGGTGCGAAGGGTGTGGAGACACAGACGAGGAAGTTGATGACCGTCTGTCGTATGCGCAAGACACCCGTGATTATCTTTATCAATAAGATGGACCGTGAGGGACGTGACCCCTTCGATTTGCTCGACGAACTGGAACAGGAACTGGAGATCAAGGTGCGCCCGCTGTCGTGGCCCATCAACCAGGGTGCGAAGTTCAAGGGCGTATATAATATCTACGAACAGAAACTCGACCTGTTCACGCCTGATAAGCAGCGTGTGACGGATAAGGTGGAGGTGGATGTCGCCAGTGAGGAACTCGACAAACGAGTAGGGGAGCAGGACGCTGCCAAATTGCGTGAGGATCTGGAACTGGTGGATGGTGTCTATCCCGAGTTCGATGTGGAGACCTACCGTTCGGCTGAGGTAGCACCTGTGTTCTTCGGTTCAGCCCTGAATAACTTCGGTGTGCAGGAACTGTTGAACTGTTTCGTGGAGATCGCACCCAGTCCGCGTCCTACGAAGGCTGAGGAGCGCGATGTGCAGCCCGAAGAACCCAAGTTTACGGGCTTTATCTTCAAGATTACGGCGAATATCGACCCGAACCACCGTTCGTGTATCGCCTTCTGTAAGGTGTGCAGCGGTAAGTTCCAGCGTAACCAGCCGTATCTCCATGTGCGTCAGGGGAAGACGATGCGCTTCACTTCGCCCACGCAGTTCATGGCACAGCGAAAGAGTACTATCGACGAGGCATGGCCAGGTGATATTGTAGGTTTGCCCGATACGGGTGGAGTGTTTAAGATCGGAGACACCCTGACAGAAGGCGAACAGTTACATTTCCGCGGCCTGCCCTCGTTCTCGCCAGAACTCTTTAAGTATATTGAGAATGACGATCCTATGAAGTCGAAACAGTTGCAGAAAGGTATTGACCAGTTGATGGACGAGGGTGTGGCCCAGTTGTTCGTCAACCAGTTCAATAACCGCAAGATCATCGGTACCGTTGGACAGTTGCAGTTTGAGGTGATCCAGTACCGACTGGAGAACGAGTACAACGCGAAGTGCCGTTGGGAACCCGTACATCTGTATAAGGCCTGTTGGATAGAGAGCGACGATGATGCCGAACTCGAGAACTTCAAGAAACGCAAGTATCAGTATATGGCCAAGGACAAGGAGGGGCGCGACGTGTTTCTCGCGGACAGCGGCTATGTGCTCTCGATGGCGCAGGAGGATTTTAAGCATATCAAATTCCACTTTACAAGTGAATTCTAAACGTATATGAGGCGAATTCTGTTGACCGTTCTGTTGATGATGCCCCTCCTGGTGCTGGCGCAGATAACCGGTGTGGTGGTTGACGAATCGGATGGAGGACCTGTGCCTTATGCTTCCATACAGTATAAGGGAAATAATGTGTCGGCTGTAGCCGATGGCATGGGACGCTTCCGCATCGATCGTCACAACGGTTGGCGAATGACCGTCAGTTCGGTGGGCTACCGAGAACATGTCATCAACGTAAACCCACAGACACCTGCTAAGTTGACTATCCGTCTGGCCTCTGACAACCGTACGCTGAGCGAGGTAACCGTTAAGTCGAAGAAGAGTTCGCGCTATCGTCGTAAAGATAACCCCGCTGTGGAGTTGATGCGCAAAGTGATAGCCAACAAGAAAAAGGCTGACTTGAAGAGCCACGACTATTACCACTACCAAAGTTACCAGAAGATAGCCCTCGGACTGAATGATATTAAGCGAGAGACACTGGATAAGGGCCTCTTTAAGCGATACCCATGGTTGCGCGAGCAGGTGGATACCAGTCAATATACAGACAAGTTGTGGTTACCACTAACGGTTGACGAGATGGTGACAGAACAACTTTGGCGCAAGGATCCGAAGGCTGAGCGCACCATTGTGAAGGGTACGAAGTCGAGTGGTGTCAACGACCTGTTCCAGACGGGTGAGATCCTGACCACGGTCATGCGAGAGACGTTTGCCGATGTGGATATTTATGACGATTATATCCTGCTGATGCGCCACAAGTTCAGTTCTCCCATCGGTCGTGATGCCATCCAGTTCTATCGATATTACCTCACAGATACGGTCTATGTGGGTAACGACCGTTGCATCCAACTCGATTTTCTCCCCAATAACCAACAGGACTTCGGTTTCCGTGGACAGATCTATATCATTGCCGATACGACCTATCACTATCAGGTGAAGCGCTGCGAACTCTATATCCCTCGTTCGAGTGACGTGAACTGGGTGGAGTCGATGCAGTGTATGCAGGAGTTCTCGCAGCAAGAAGACGGGGAGTGGTTGCTCACCATCGACGATATGGTCGTGGAACTGATGCTCACCGACTTTATCCAGAAGGGTGTGGTGACACGAACCACTCGAAAGACCGACTTCTCGTTTGATCCGATAGACGATAAGCGCTTTAAAAAGAAAAATCCCCTACAGGTAGAACCAGGCTCAGACAATCGTAGTGACGAGTTCTGGGCGCAGAATCGTCAGGTGGAGTTCACCAAGAGTGAGGCTGGCATGGGTGGTTTCCTCGACCACATGGAGCAGTTGAAGGGCTTTAAGTATGTCATCTTCGTGCTCAAGGCACTCTTTGAGAACTATCTGGAGACAGGCTCGCGCGAGAAACCCAGTAAGTTCGACGTGGGTCCTATCAATACCTTCATCTCGCAGAACTTCTATGATGGTCTGCGGTTCCGTTTTGGAGGACAGACCACGGCAAATCTCAATCCTCACCTTTTTATCAAGGGCTATGGGGCATACGGTACGAAGACCCACGAGAAATACTATAATGCCGAGTTGACCTATTCGATAACGCCAAAGGCATATCTGCCTCAGGAGTTCCCCGTCAACAACATCATCTTCTCCTCGAAGCGTGATGTGGCCCTGCCCAGTGATAAGTATGCAGTGACGGATAAGGATAATGTCTTCTCTTCGTTTAAGGTGCACGACATTGATAAGATGTTCATGTATAACACCCAGCGGCTGGCCTATGAATTCGAGACCTCCACGCATTGGCGTTTCACTGCAGATCTGAAGACTGAGCGTATTGATCCTATCGGAAGCCTCGAACTTCTGCCTGTCACCCCTGACGCCACGCCGCTCGACAAGATGCGCTATACGGAATCTACCTTCGGCATCCGCTATGCCCCTGATGAGAAGTTCATCAACACCAAACAGCGCCGTCGTACGACGAATAAAGATGCGTGGTACGCACAACTGCAGCATACGATAGGTTATCAAGGTCTGCTTGGAGGCGAGTATGCCTACAACTATACCGAACTGGAGTGGTTCCGTCGTACGTGGCTTCCCATGAGCTGGGGTAAGATAGATACGCGCCTACGCCTTGGGATGCAGTGGAATCAGGTGCCTTGGCCCTTACTGCCGATGCCTCAGGCGAACCTCTCTTATATCGTGGCACCGCAGTTGTTCAACATGATTAACAATATCGAGTTCCTCAACGACCGTTTTGCCTCGCTGATGTTCACCTGGGAGATGGGTGGTAAGATATTCAATCGTATCCCCCTGCTTCGCAAGCTGAAGTGGCGTGAGATCCTCGAATTTAAGAGTCTGTGGGGTACGCTCTCAGATAAGAATAATCCTTATCTGGCTGAGAATCAGAATAGTTCAAGGCTGATGGTGTTCCCCTCGAATAGTTTTATCATGGATGGTAAGCATCCTTATTTTGAGTTTGCCGTTGGTGTGCAGAATATTTTCAGTCTGATACAGATAGAGTATGTGCATCGCATGAACTATCTCTACCTGCCTACGGCTGCGAAGCACGGTATTCGTTTTACCATTAATCCGACATTCTAAGTATGACAAGAGAAGAAGATATCAAAAATGCAGTAGAAACCATGCGGAAGGGTGGGGTGATTCTCTATCCTACGGATACCGTTTGGGGCATTGGTTGTGATGCAACAAATGCAGAGGCTGTCAAACGGGTGTATGAAATCAAGCAGCGCGATGACTCGAAGGCGTTGATCTGTCTGGTGGATAGCGATGCCCGTATGCAGCGGTATTTCAGGAATGTGCCTGATGTGGCGTGGCAACTGATCGATAGCCTCACAGGGGGACAGGCACACTGTGAGGTGACTGCCTCACATGGTGCCTGTCCCCCTGTGAGACCAACAACACTGATACTTGATGGGGCGATTAATCTGGCGACGAACCTGATAGCCGAAGACGGCAGCGTGGGTATCCGTATTACCAACGAGCCCTTCTCGAAGGAACTCTGCTACAGGTTCCAGAAAGCTATCGTCTCGACTTCTGCGAATATCAGCGGAGAACCTGCTGCACAGAATTATTGTGATATCGATCCGAGAATCATCGAGTCGGTGGATTATGTGTGTTGGAGTCGTCGTCAGGAGCATAAGCCCCATACGCCTTCGAGCATCATCAAACTGAAAGAGAACGGAGAAGTGACAGTGATTAGGAAATAGCGGGCGAAGCGGGCTTCGCCCTAATGGATAAGGGATAAATGATAATGGATAATGAATAGCGAGGTGAGTTGGATGCAGAGGTTGCATGAGTGGCGAGTGGAGCACGTCAGCGAGAAGATGTTCATGATCATCCTCGCGCTGATCGTGGGATTCTTCGCCGCTGTGGCTGCCTTCGTGCTGCACTGGATCATCAACCAGATCGTATTGCTGCTGACGAGTTCGTTTGATCGTACGCATTCCAACTGGCTCTATCTGGTATATCCCGTGGTGGGTATCTACCTGACCTCTCTCTTCGTACGCTATATCGTCAAGGATAACATCTCGCACGGTATTACGAGGATTCTCTATGCCATCTCGTCGAATAAGTCGAGGCTGAAGTCGCATAACTGTTGGTCGTCTGTTATCGCCTCTGCCATCACCATCGGTTTCGGTGGTTCTGTGGGAGCCGAGGCTCCTATCGTACTGACGGGTTCGGCGATTGGCTCGAATCTCGGAAAACTGTTCCATCTGGACCGTAAGATGCTGATGACGCTCGTGGGCTGTGGTGCTGCTGGTGCCATCGCGGGTATCTTCAAGGCACCGATAGCAGGACTGGTGTTTACGCTCGAGGTGCTGATGATTGATATGACGATGTCGGCGCTGTTGCCGATCCTCGTTTCGTGTGTGACGGCAACGGTCTTTATCTATATCTTCAAGGGTGATGCAGCACTGTTTACGTTCCATCTCGACAGTGGATGGTCCGTAGAGCGGACTCCCGCTTGTGTGTTGTTGGGCGTCGCTTGTGGACTCGTATCGCTCTATTTTATCCGGATGATGGGTGCCTGTGAGGATGTGTTCGCGAAGTTCAAGGATCATCCGCATATCAAACTGGCCATCGGCGGTACGGTACTGAGTCTGTTGATCTTCCTCTTCCCGGCACTTTATGGTGAGGGCTACAGCAGCATCAACTTGTTGCTGAACGGACGGACAGAGGCTGATTGGGATCAGATACTGAACAATTCGTTGTTCTCAGGTCAAGGGACGTTGCTGATACCTTATATTGCATTAGTGTTGTTTACGAAGGTATTTGCCACTTCTGCCACGAATGGAGGTGGAGGATGTGGTGGTACGTTCGCACCCTCGTTGTTTATCGGCTGTTTTACGGGATTCCTCTTCTCGCGATTATGGAATATGCATGAGATTGGCGTCTATGTGCCGGAAAAAAACTTCGCCCTACTGGGTATGGCAGGTGTGATGTCGGGTGTGATGCATGCACCATTGACGGGTATCTTCCTGATTGCGGAACTGACTGGAGGCTATAGTATGTTTATGCCGTTGATGATTGTCAGCGTGTGTGCCTATCTGACCATCATTATTTTCGAACCTCATAGTATCTATGGCTCCCGTCTGGCAAAACAGGGAAAACTGATAACCCACCATACAGACCATGCTGTGCTGACACTGATGAATCTGGATAGCGTCATTGAGAAAGATTATCTGAGTGTGACCCCAGATATGGAACTGGGACAGATCGTTCATAAGATCAGCCGCAGTCATACTTCCGTGTTACCTGTGTTGGATGCGGCAGGAAGACTGTTGGGCGAGATTGACATTGCCAAGATCCGTAATGTGTTGTTCCGCATAGAATTATATCACCACTTCACGGCCTCACAGTTAATGGTGGAGCCAAAGGCCGAACTCAATGATGATACGCCGATGGCGGATGTGATGAGGACCTTTGACCGTACGGGAGCCAACTGGTTGCCTGTGTTTGATGCGGAGAATCACTTGAAAGGTTATATCTCCCGTCAGCGTATCTATACGATGTACCGTAAGATGGTGGCGGATATGAGTGAGGACTAAGCGGGCGGAGCGGGCTTCGCCCTAATGGATAAATGATAATGGATAAATCATAAATAGTGAAAGGTTATGGAGAAGAAGGACTTGAGGATTGTGTTTATGGGAACGCCGGAGTTCGCTGTGGAAACTCTGAAGGCGTTGGTGGAGAATGAATATAATGTCGTGGCGGTGGTGACACAGCCGGATAAGGCTGTGGGGCGTCACCAGACCGAGGTACAACCCTCCGAGGTGAAGAAGTATGCACTGGAGCATAACCTTCCCGTGCTGCAGCCTGAGAAGATGAAGGATCCAGCCTTTGTGGAACTGCTGAAGTCTTATAAGGCGAATCTTCAGGTGGTGGTGGCCTTCCGGATGCTGCCTGAAGTGGTATGGGACATGCCCCAGTATGGTACGTTCAACGTGCATGCCGCCTTGTTGCCCCAGTATCGTGGTGCAGCCCCTATCAACTGGGCCGTCATTAACGGAGAGACACAGACGGGTGTCACAACCTTCTTCCTCGACAAGGATATAGACACAGGACGCGTGATTCTTCAGAAACCTTTCGACATTCCCGATGAGGCTAATGTGGAATACGTCTATGACGGTCTGATGCACCTTGGCGCGGAGATCTGTCTGGAGACGCTAGAGAAGATCATCGCTGCAGACGGACATCCTGAGAGTATTCTTCAGGAAGAACTCGAAGGAAAATTCAAACGGCTTTATGAGGCACCGAAACTCTTCAAGAATATCTGTGAGATAGACTGGAACCGTCCTTGTAAACGTATCTATGACTTTATCCGTGGTTTGAGTCCTTATCCCGGGGCTTGGACCTCACTCTTGGGACCTAACGGCAAAACGGTGGATTTGAAGATCTTCAAGACCACGAAAACAGAAAAGAACGTGGGTATGCGGCCTGGTACGATTGTGGTTTATCATGGTATGCTCTATATCACAACAGGAGACTATATGCTCCAGATAGATGAGCTTCAGATGGCAGGAAGAGAACGTATGAAGGCCCGAGACTTCCTGAATGGAAATAAAAATATTGAGAATTATATAATAAAATAATAGGTGTGTGCGTTTCTTAGGTGTAAACAACTTCAAATTGTGATTGCCTATGAAGATTTCTACCCCCGAAGAATTTAAACCCAGAGCAATGACGCTCGACATCATCAGGCAGGTAGCCTACACGTACAGACCCAACACTAAAAAGGCGTATAGCCTGAATTAAGACATGGCATTAGTATCCCCTTCATTGCTCGCTGCCGACTTCCTGCACCTCGACCGCGACATCGACATGATCAACAAGAGTGAGGCTGATTGGCTCCACCTTGACGTGATGGATGGTTCCTTCGTTCCTAACATCTCCTTCGGGTTCCCTGTGCTCGAGGCTGTGGCCAAAGCCTGTAAGAAACCGCTCGACGTGCATTACATGATTGAGAAACCTGAACGGTATATCCAGCAGACGGCCAAACTCGGTGCCATGATGATGAATGTGCATTATGAGGCATCCGTCCATCTGCACCGTACTATCCAGGAGATCCATAACGCAGGGATGAAGGCAGGTGTCACACTGAATCCATCGACGCCCGTTTCCGTGTTGGAGGATATCCTCGGCGATGTAGAGATGGTGCTGCTGATGAGTGTCAATCCAGGATTCGGTGGACAGAAGTTCATTGAGAACACCATCGACAAGGTGAAGCGTCTTCGCCAGATGATAGAGGAGAAAGGACTTCAGACACTCATTGAGGTGGATGGTGGCGTACAGGGCGAGACCGCTCCCCGTCTGGTGGCAGCAGGAGTCGATGTACTCGTCAGTGGCAGCTATGTCTTCAATGCACCTGATCCCGAAGCAGTGATCCGTCAGCTTAGGACTCTATAGCCAGATTCACACCGTATTCCTTCGTCAGTTTCCGGAGGTTCATCAGGGCGTAGCGCATACGTCCTAATGAGGTGTTGATGCTGACGTTCGTCTGTTCGGCAATCTCCTTAAATGATAGTTCTTGGAAGAATCGCATAAAAACCACCTCGCGCTGTGCTTCTGGCAGAGCCTCCATCAGACGCTTAACATCCTTCAAGACCTGTTCATTGGCCAGTTCGCTCTCACGGTTGCTGTCCAGCACGGAAGCACTGTTCAGGTTTGTCAGATCGTTGTCCTTACCTGATTCTATAATCTTGCTGCTCTTCACAGCCCTGTAATGGTCGATGATGACATTGTGCGCAATACGGGTTACCCACCAGATAAACTTGCCAGAGTCGGCATACCGTCCTTCCTGCATCTTGGTGATGACTTTCAGATAGGTCTCCTGGAAAAGGTCATTGGCCAAATCCTCATCCTTCACCACATACATGATATAGGTGAAAACCTTGTCCTGACTCCGTGAAAGTAACTCGTCGAATGCTCTGTTATTACCATCGATGTAAGCTAATGCCAACTGTTCGTCGGTCATACTTTCCAACGTGTTCATACTTTAATCTCATTTGATACTGAGTAAAGTCTGTTTCGATAGGCAATAATCTGTTTAAATTGTTAATACTGGCGGCAAAAGTATGAATTTTTGTTGAAACGGCCAAAAAAAATGACGAAAAATTGAAATATTTGTCTGATTTTTCTTAATTTTGCATAAATAAAGAACTAAAACTGATATGATAAAACTATTTGTACCGGGACGATTATGCCTTTTTGGCGAACATACTGACTGGGCGGGCCACTATCGGACGATGAATGCCGACATCAAGCCAGGTGCCGCCATCGTGACAGGTATAGAACAGGGTATCTATGCTGAGGTGGAGAAGTCGAGTATCTTCGAGATGTATAGCAATGCCAAGGAGATTGACGGCGTATGGCAGGACTTCTCCTGTCGGATGGATGAGACGGAGTTGAAGCGCATCGCCAAGTCGGGCTCTTTCTTCAGTTACTGTGCAGGCGTGGCTTCTTATATGCTGGAATGGTACAAGGTCGGTGGCGTACGGATCCGTATCACCTCGATGACGTTGCCTATGAAGAGCGGCCTCTCCAGTTCGGCGGCGATCTGTGTGCTCGTTGCGCGCGCGTTCAATTTGTTATATAGTCTGAACCTCAATACGCTGGGTGAGATGAATATCGCCTATGTCGGCGAACTTCGTACCAGTAGTCGCTGCGGTCGTTTGGATCAGGCCTGTGCCTTTGGTGTCAAGCCCAACCTGATGACTTTCGATGGTGACGAGATCGAGGTACGTTCGCTGAACGTGAAGAAACATCTTTACTGGGTCTTTGCCGACCTTTGTGCAGAAAAGGATACGATTAGGATTCTCTCTGACCTGAACAAAGCCTATCCGTTCCCCAATAGTGATGCGGAGCGTGCGGAGCACGAGGCCCTTGGCGAGGATAACCTGGAGATTGTGAATCGTGCCATCAAGTACATGGCCGAAGGTGATGCCGAGTCATTGGGAAAGTTGATGACAGAGGCTGAAGCGCTCTTTGATGAGAAAGTGGCGCCGATGTCTCCTGCCTTATGGTCTCCGAATCTGCATGCAGTCTTACAGGATCCGAACGTCCAACCGTTGGTGTGGGGTGGAAAGGGCGTAGGCTCTCATGGCGATGGTTCTGTTCAGTTCCTGGCTCGCAGTGCTGAGGCACAACAGCAATTGGCAGACTATCTGAATGCTAAAGGGATGAAAGCCTATACACTAACTATCAAACCCGTACATACGGTTCGTAAGGCGATTATCCCTGTAGCAGGTTTTGGCACGCGGCTTTATCCTGCTACTCGTGCCATCAAGAAAGATTTCTTCCCGATTCCCTGTTCGGATGGTATGGTACGTCCTGTTATCCTTATCCTACTTGAGGAACTGGTACAGAGCGGTATTGAGGAGATTTGTCTGGTGCTTGGTTCGGAAGAGGAACGTCAGCAGTATGCCGACTATTTCGAACGGCCGTTGTCAGAGGAACATCTGCGGAAACTGAATCCAGAAGCTCGGGAGTTGGAAAACCACATTCTTGATATAGGCAAGCGATTACGCTATGTCTATCAGAGAGAGAAACGAGGCTTTGGCCATGCCGTTTATCAGGCAGCGCAGTTTGCTGGTAACGAACCTGTCCTGCTGTTACTGGGCGACACGCTCTATCGTAGTGATTCTAACAAGCCTTGTGCCCTGCAGATGGTGGAAGGCTATGAGCGATACAACAGTCTGATGGTTAGTATTCATCCGATACCCTTGATCGAGGTGAGTCGGTATGGTATTCTTCATGGCAGATGGGAGGACAAGGATCGTACGATGCTGCATGTAGATACCATGATGGAGAAACCCAAGTCCAGTTATGCAGAGGATTTCCTGGGTGTTCGTAATAAAAACGGAGAAAAGGAATACTACAGTGTTTTCGGTCAGTATATCCTGACACCAGAGGTGTTCGCCCAGTTGCATGAGGATATCATGCAGAAGGAGATGGAGGGCGACCATGTGACGGAGATCGAACTCACCTCTGCCTTGGAGGCTGTCCGTAAACGTAGCGGTATGATGGGTTACCGTTTAAAAGGCCGTATGTACGATATGGGTAACCCAGAGGCACTCCGCCGTTGCGTGGAAGAGTACGCTATTTGACGTACTCTTCTGCGCGGCGCAGCAGATACTGGCCATAGTCGTTCTTGGCCATCGGCTCTGCCAATTTCTTCAACTGTTCTTTGTCTATCCAGCCCCGTTTGTAGGCGATTTCCTCCAGACAGGCCACCTTCAGACCCTGACGCTTCTCGATGACTTCGATGAAGGTAGAAGCCTCTGAGAGTGAGTCGTGCGTGCCTGTGTCGAGCCAGGCAAAGCCACGCTGAAGCGTCTGTACCAGCAGGTTCTTCTGCTGCAGATACACCTGATTCACGGTTGTAATTTCCAACTCTCCGCGCGCACTGGGCTTGATATTCTTAGCGATCTCTACCACACTGTTGGGGTAGAAGTAGAGCCCTACCACAGCGTAGTTTGATTTGGGCTTGGCGGGTTTTTCTTCGATACTCAGACAGTTGCCATTTTCATCGAACTCAGCCACACCGTAGCGCTCCGGATCGTTCACATAGTAGCCGAAGACAGTGGCGTGATTGTTCTGCTCCGCGTTGATTACCGCCTGTTTCAGCATGCCAGTGAACCCACTGCCGTAGAAAATGTTGTCACCAAGCACCAGACAGGCACAGTCGTCACCGATGAATTTTTCGCCGATGATGAAAGCCTGAGCCAAACCGTCGGGGGAGGGTTGCTCTGCATACTCAAAACGCACACCGAGATCACTGCCGTCACCCAGAAGACGCTTGAAACTTGGCAGGTCGTAGGGTGTGGAGATAATCAGAATCTCGCGGATGCCGGCGAGCATCAACGTCGAGATGGGATAGTAGATCATCGGCTTGTCGAAGATGGGGATCAACTGCTTGGATACTCCCTTGGTGATGGGGTAGAGACGGGTGCCAGAACCTCCGGCTAATACAATTCCTTTCATAAATATGATTGTTTGTTGGGTGCAAAGATACGAAAAAAAAGATAATAGATAATGGATAATGGATAATTTTTAGTACCTTTGCAGGCGATTTACAATTATTTATCAAGAGATTATGAGTTTTTGGAATAAAATTTTTGGAAAGAAAGATGCACAGAAGGTGGGTGGCATGGAAGATTTCATGACGCTGATCCGCGTCTATTTCCAGGCTGCTATGGCCGCTGATCTCGGCATCACGAATCTGGCTGCCTTGCCCGACCTGCGTGTGTTCAAGGCTACGTTGAAGGTGCCGACGGTCAATAATAAATTAGGTGTAGGTGAACGTAGTCGTTGCAAGAACATGTTGAAATCCATGTATGGTATGGATGACGACTTCTTCAAAGAGATTGACGGTAGCCTCCGCAAGCGTTGTAAGAAGATACAGGACGCACAGACCTATCTGCTGCAGTTCCAGGGTTTCACGCAGGACATCATGATGCTCACGGGCAACCTGATGAAGTTTAAACTCCGTCTGCCTGGTTTCCTGAAGAAGGCGCTCTATACGATGACAGAGAAGACAGTGAACGATATCTTCAACAAAAACGATTTCTCGGACGCCTCCGTGATGAAGACCGTGGTCGCTGTACGTGAGTACAACCATCGCCTGGGCTTCTCCCAGAAGTGGGTCACCGACTTCGTCTATAAGGTTGTGATGCTGGCAAAGAAGGAACCACGCCCCTCTGGTGACGAGAAATAGATTAAAAATTCTTAAAAGATAGGCTCTGTCCGATTCTTTAAGAAGGAAATTGCATAATTTTGTGGCATAAATAGTTATGTGATGAATCCGAACGAGAAAGCACTGTCAAATTTCGAAACGCGTGTCAGGCAGATGATCCTCCGTTTTCAGGAACTGAAAAAGGAGAATGAGAGTCTGCAGACCCTCGTGGAGAAGAATGAGCAGGACATTAAGTCCCTGCAGGCTCAGCTGACTCAGGCGGGTAATGACTATCAGTCGCTGAAGATGGCCAAGATGATGGAAATCACCGACGGTGACCTGGAGAGCGCCAAGGCGCGCATTGCTAAGATGATCCGTGAGGTGAACAAGTGCATCGCCATACTGAGCGACGAACAGGAACAGTAAAATGCTATACCAATGGCAGAAGTGAACAATGAGAAACTCAATATAAGGCTGCACGTCTATGACGAGGAGATCCAAGTGACGGTGAAGCGCCCCGACGAGGAGTACTACCGTACGGCAGCCAAGCTCATTACAGACCGTTATAATGCCTATGCACAGGCTTATAAGGGCAAGAAGAGCGACCACACAATCGCGCTGATGACGCTGATTGACGTCGCCCTGATGTATGAGCGGGAGCGTGGCAAGAACGACACGGCTCCCTATGATGATATTCTTACGAAGTTGACTTCTGAGATTGAGGAAGCACTGAAGTAGGAATTCATTTTAACAACATAGATTTTTTATGGATTTAATTATTGTACTATTGATTGCTGCCGGAGCCCTCGTATTAGGAGGCGTCGGCGGATACTTGATTTTCCGTTATGTCCTGAAAGGGAAATATAACGAGATGGTCGATACAGCAGAGAAACAGGCTGAGGTCATCAAGGAGAAGAAACTGCTCGAAGTGAAGGAGAAGTTCCTTAACAAGAAGAGCGAACTGGAAAAAGAGGTGCAGCAGCGCAACCAGCACATCCAGCAGAGTGAGAACAAACTGAAGCAGCGCGAAATCTCTTTGAACCAGCGTCAGGAAGAACTCGGACGTCGTAAGAACGAACTTGACAACCTGCAGAACCGTATCGACAACGAGAAGAAACTGTTGGCCGTGAAGAGTGAGGAGTTGGAGAAGATGCAACTCAAGGAGCGTGAGATGCTCGAAGAGGTGTCTGGCCTCAGTGCCGAGGATGCCAAGGCCCGTCTGGTGGAGTCGATGAAGGACGAGGCCAAGACGGCAGCCGCCTCTTACATTAATGAGATCATGGACGAGGCCAAACTCAATGCCAATGCCCAAGCCAAGAAGATCGTCATCCAGACCATCCAGCGCGTGGCTACGGAGACGGCCATCGAGAACTCCGTCAGCGTGTTCCATATCGACAACGACGAGGTGAAGGGCCGTATCATCGGCCGTGAGGGTCGTAACATCCGTGCCCTTGAGGCTGCTGCAGGTGTGGAGATCGTCGTTGACGATACCCCCGAGGCCATCGTCATCTCTGGTTTCGATCCTGTGCGCCGTGAGGTATGCCGTCTGGCACTCCATCAGCTTGTCAGCGACGGCCGTATCCATCCTGCCCGCATCGAGGAGGTGGTGGCCAAGGTGAAGAAGCAACTCGACAACGAGATCATTGAGACTGGAAAGCGTACGGCCATCGACCTCGGTATCCATGGTTTGCACCCCGAACTCATCCGTATCATCGGTAAGATGAAATATCGTTCCAGTTACGGCCAGAACCTGTTGCAGCACGCCCGCGAGACGGCTAACCTCTGTGCCGTGATGGCCGCCGAACTGGGTCTGAACCCGAAGAAGGCCAAGCGCGCAGGTCTGCTCCATGATATCGGTAAGGTACCCGATGAGGATAGTGAGATGCCCCACGCACTCTATGGCGCTAAGATCGCTGAGCAGTTTAAGGAGAAGCCCGATATCTGCAATGCCATCGGTGCCCACCACGACGAGATGGAGATGCAGACGCTGTTGGCGCCCATCGTACAGGTGTGCGATGCCATCTCAGGTGCCCGTCCTGGTGCCCGTCGTGAGATTGTCGAGGCCTACATCAAGCGTCTGAACGATTTGGAGGCCATTGCCATGAGTTATCCCGGTGTCACGAAAACTTATGCTATCCAGGCAGGCCGTGAACTCCGTGTGATCGTCGGTGCCGACAAGATGAACGATGCTGAGAGTGAGGCCCTCAGCACTGACATTGCCACGAAGATCCAGAACGAGATGACTTATCCGGGACAGGTGAAGATCACCGTGATCCGAGAGACGCGATCCGTTGCCTACGCAAAATAAAAAATCCCGCCAAACGGCGGGATTTTTTATTTTACAATGGTTTTCGTTCCTCCGATAATGTTCACGCCGCGTTGCAGGGAGTCAAGGCGCTGGCCCTGCAGGTTGTAGATGACAGCGGACTGCGAAGTGGTTTCCGACTGGCTGACGGTGCGGACAGTGGTCTGAGCGTCCTCGATGGCATCGTAATCGGCCATCGCCTCAGCCATACGTGCGTCGAGGTCACTCAAGGCGTAGAGGCCATCGGCATTGGCAGTCAGGCCCTCGACGGTAACGGGGAGTACCATCGGTGGCACGTCGAGCGAGAGCAGCGTGCGACCCTGTAACTGCTGGACCGCCTGATATACCAGATTCACCGCAACATAGTCGTCCGTGCCGTCGCTCCACTTCTCAAAGACCAGTTTCGAGCCGATGGGTGTGTGCAGTTCCAGGGCATTCTCCGTCTCAGGGAATTGGAAGCCGAGGGCTGCACAAATGCTTGCCAGGTTACTATCATGCCCACAGAGGAACATGAACTTGCGATCGCTGTTGTTTAATTCCTCGCGGATGCGGCTCACCAGCGGATAGGCCAGGTTGACAGCGGCAGCGTGGGTGGTGAAGAGCAGACCGTCATAGACCTCCTTCACGGCGCAGATGTCGCGCCACTGCTCCATGGTCAGCGCATGACCGAAGGCAGAGAAATCCTCGCTTTCATAGCACTGCAACACCAGCGCATCGGCCACGCTGTTGGCCAGTGTATAGCCGCCCGTCATCTTGGGCTCGTCGCCCTTCTCGATCTTGAACTGTGTGTCGTCGTACCAGAAGTGCGTCGTGTCGTTTGCAGCGGCTGGCGAGTGTGCCATGTCGAGCACTTCCTCCATCAGTGTCAGCGTGGACTGCTGAGCAGCCATCCACGCCTCGGGGCCACCGTGCATCGCCTGCATCTCAGTGAGCACCTGTTCGCGGTACGCGTCGTTCATCTTCGTGAACTGGGGCGTAAACACGGGATCCATCTTGTCCTCTTCGTACTTGTGTGTTATCTCCACGTTGGCAAAGGGCAGGAATCCAGCCGAGAAGTACTTCGCCGTGGCAAACGTACGCTGGCGCGAGTTGGCATAGAACAGCACTTCGTCGCCCTCAGGACGATAGTTGTCGGGCAACAGGCCTTCTTCGACTACCCACTTGCGGAAGAACTGTCCCATCTCTGTCTCTAAGACACCGCCGCGTAGCGACAACTGACTGTTTGGCGACGTCCATGCAAACCATGTGTGCGGTGTCACCCGCTGATAGGCCGCACTGCCCGACGATATCGGTGAGCGGATGTTGTGGCGGCTCATCACCACCACCTCCTTCAGTTCATACTTCGCCCGGAAATCATCCGAGCGTTTGGTCTGTGCTAGCAGACCCGTGCCGCAGAGTGTCAGGATAGCGGCGAGCATCCATAGTCTTTTTCTCATACTCATTTAATCTGTTTGACGGGGAAGGTGAAATAGGTATCAGGGAAAGGCTCGTCCTTCAGAGTGAAGTGCCACCACTCGGTGTCGAAAGGTTTGAAGCCGTGGGCGAGCATAGCCTGACGCAGAATCATGCGGTTCTGGAACTGCTCGGGGGTGATACTGCGACCCTTTGGACTCTTGCTATTATCGCCCGTATATTCGCCCGTCTCAGGATTGCCGCAGAAGTCGGGGTGACTCTCGGGGCCGAACCAGTCGAAGGTACCTCCCATGTCGAGTTCCTTTTCGGTGTTCATATTGAACAACGTCAAGTCAACGGTGCTACCGCGTGTATGACCGCTCTTCAGGCAGATGTAATCCTGAGGAAAGAGCACACTCTTGTCGAGGTCAGGATAGAAGTATGGTTTCATCAGTGTGTCGTTGATGTCCTCGGCCCAGCGCACGAAGTGGTCCACACCCTTTTGCGGACGGTAGGCATCGTAGATTTTCAGGCGATAGCCCTGGGCTTTCACATCATCACTCACAGCCTTCAGACTGTCGGCAGCTTGCTTGGTTAGCAGTGCTGTCGGCTCTTCATAGCCGTCAATGCGGGTACCCACAAAATTGTATGTACCGAAGTAGCGGATTTCCAATATGGCATCGGGCACCACGTCGGTAATGGTTACAAACTGGCTGGCATCGTCCGTCGCGCTGACCGCCGTACTCTTCTTTGTGTCCGAAAAGCAGGACACCATCGTCATGCCGCTGATGGTCAGGATGGCGGCGAGTACACATAGCTTAATTTGTCTCATTGCTTCTGTGATATTTGTTATTAATTATAGAATCAGTTTCACGCGGAAGCCATAATCGTTCAGATCAATGGTTTCGTAAGTATTCATAATAGTTACATTTTAAACTTAATCCGGTCACCGATAAATAGGCTTATCGCTGTCTTTATTCTGTTTCCCTGAAGATAGGGAAGATTGACATGAAAGGCCGACGGCCAGATACAGATGGCCCTACCTGCCATAATCTGGGAGATACGCTCCATCTTTTCTTTGAGTTCAGGAGTACTCCAGCGGAGACCGAAATATTGCCTTCCCATGGCTTCATAAAAGAGTTTCAGGGCTTTCCTGTCCATGTGGAAAAGGTTCCGGAGGACGGGATTAGGTCCTAAATGGTGCATGTGGGCAAGAATACAAAAGTCCATCAAAGGATCTCCGTAGCCGAAATCGCCCAAATCAATCCAATAAACTTTGCCTTGGGCGATGATGATGTTACAGGGATTGATATCTCCATGCAGGCAGGTGGTAACGGGTTCAAGGTCGTCTATGTAGCCAAGAAGCCTTGTCTTGATATAATCAGGGATGTCTTTGCTGGCTGCTATCAAACTCCGCGTGCGTAAGGGGACGCTGTCAAAGACCTCCGTGTCACAGGGAAGCCTGTGCAGGGCTTTGGCATAGTCGGCGGTCATGCTGGCAAGTTCCTCAAGCCGCTCAGGATGATCGGCAATGATTCGTCCAAAAGACTCCTTTCCCTGAATCCGCTCCACAATCATCCCATAACGCTGCCCGTCGGTGACGAATTCAAGGGGTTCAGCAGAAGGAATGCCCATATCGTAAACAGCCTTGGAGCGCAGGAATTCTTTCCTTGCTGCATCTTCAGAGACACTGGGCTTGTTGAGTTTGAGCATCACCGAGTCGTCCGTCTTGTGGTAATAGGACGTCCCGAAGCCTCCACCGCCGAAGGGCTCCCATTCCTGGGGGGTCACTGTTTTAGCATTCAAAAGATTTTCCATATAAGATTGGCTGTAGTAAAGTAGAGGTTACTATTCTTTTGTTAGTTATATCTTTATGCTGCAAAGATACATAATTTTCTCAAATTAAAACACAAGAATCCAATTTTTTTAGTCTATTCATCTATTAATGATTGCCTTATCCTGAAAAACGTTGAATTAAACGTTGCAGGCATCATGAAGGACTTCGTAAGTTGTACCCGTGAGCAGTGTCTCCCATGAATAAACGAATAATCCCCGCCAGCGGCGGGGACTATTTATTTGTGACTCTCGTAGTAGTCGAGACCTAATTGCACGTTCTTGATGACGGCCTCGGAGGAGAACGTGGCCCCTGTGACGGCATCGACCTTCAGGGCTTTGGCATCCTTAACCTTCAGGCCATTCCACTTCTCTAACAGGGCTTTCTTCACCTTGACATAGTATTTGGGCGTTTCGAAACTCTTTAGGGCTTCGATCTTTTCCACCTTATTATTATTAATATAGATCTTTAAGGGGGTGGGGCCGTTGTAGCCTTCCACGTCCTTGCCGAGTTCAGTAGTGTCGATGACATAGACACCATTCTCCTTTGTCAAGGTGTTGTCACCTGCCATAAAACTCATCAGACAGAGCGATGCGGCCAGCAGAATCTTCTTAGAATGCTTCATAGGCGGGGTTCTCCATCTTCTTCACAGCCATACATTCCATCTCGACGAGCCAGCCCGGACGACAAACGGGTGCCAGGACAATGACATAGGGCTTGTCAGGGAAGCGCTCCTCGTACATCTCCTTCACCAACTCGTAGTCGGCGACATCGCGGAGATAGACCACCATCTCTGTCACATCGTCATAGGTGCAATCGGCCTCTTTCAGCAGGGCCTCGACATTCTCCCACATGCGGTGTGTCTGCTTAATGATATCCTTTTGATACATGATCTCGCCCTTGTTGTTGATGCTTGCCGTACCAGAGATGAACACATGGCGACGGTCGGCATAGTCAATATACGTGCCGCGCTCGAAGCTCACACCGTAGTCGCTGGTGCGGTTCAGGTGGGTGGGTGCATAGAGGTAGTGGATCTGCTCTTTATGGATGCCTGCGATGGCGTAGTTGTCCATCTGAGAGAGTACGTTGGGATCCTGCTGACGGCCACCGATGCCTGTGGAGGCGATGAAGTGGGTGTGGACGGTCAGACCTTGGGTGAAGAAGAACTGGTTGCGGGCGCGTACCACACCGCCGTAGTTCAGATCGACATCGTTGACGAAGAGCCACGTGCGGATGCAGTTGGCCTCGAGTGTGCAGCCTTCTTCGAGCAGTTGCATGTTGTACTCGTTGAAGAGCAGGCGCGTCTGGTATTCCGAGTTGGCCGCCATGTTGTGGGCGGAGCCGTTCCAGAGGTGGCGGAAGGCGCCATGCTTTACCTCGTAGAGTCCGCTCTTGCAGAGCCCCGTCTGCACACCTGTCATCAGGTAGCACCAGAGGGCGATCTTCGAGCCGTCGAGGGGCGCCTGTTCAATGATGCTCTTGGCACAATCGGTGACATCGGAGAGAATCACCTCGTCGGCCTGGTTGGCCGCATCACTGAGGAAGTAGCGCTTAAATACCGCTTGAGCTCCTTTCAACTGGCTCTCAAGCAATTGGTTATAGGCGTTGAGCACGGCCTCCAACTGCTGGGAGTAGGGGAGCCGCTTGGCATCCACATGGATCATCACCTGATACTCCTTCACCTCCGTGCCGTTGTCGAAGCAGGAGATGTCGGCAGATGCGTTCTCAAAGACTATGTGTGAGAATCTTTCGTTCATTGTTTGTTTCTTTTGGGGCGCAAAGTTACGAAAAAGTGTGTGAATAACCAAATAATCGCCAAGAAAAGTGCTTGGAATCCCAGATTTCAGATTTTGTTGATATCCACATAGCCGTGCATAACGGCATAGATGGTGAGGGCGGAGACGCTCTTCATACCGAGTTTCTCCATGATGTTCTTACGGTGGGTGATAACGGTAGAGACCCCGATATTCAGTTTGTCGGCAATCTCCTTGTTGATGTAACCCTGTACGATGAGCGACATGACTTCAATCTCACGGTCAGAGAGAATCTTTTGCTTCAGGATGTTGGGCATGGGTGGCAGGTGCTCCCCATGGCCGTGGGCCCCTTGTTGGAGAGCAAGGATGGAACGTACTAACTCTGACTCAGGGACGTTCGTACAAAGACATTTGAAGTCAGAGAGCTGCGACATCGTGTCGAGCGACAGTGTCAAGACAATGGTCTTCCGTCGCCGTTCCTGGAAAAACGACATATTTTCCAGAACGACGTTCATGGCCGTGAAGTAATGGAAATAGCCGTCTGGGTCGTTAGCCGCCAGTTCGGAGAATGAACCGTAGGTGTCAACGGTCATGATGGGCATGACATTCTGGAGAATATTCCTAAGCCCCAACGCCGACAGGGTGTTGGGGTCGATGATGGCAATTTGGGGTCTTCTGCCCTCGCCGTTATGCATTTCTGATGTCAAACAGGTTGAAGAAGCCTGTCATCATGAATACCTTGCGGATCTCCTCATTGATATTCTCAATGATTACCTTCCCGCCTTTGGCCCCTGCTTCCTTGCGGATTGAAAGAAACAGACGAAGACCAGAACTGCTGATGTATTCTAGGTTCGTGCAGTCAAGGATGATAGTCTTGTCGGCATTCTCCAGCAACGATCCCACTTCCTGCTGGGCCTTGACGGCAGCAGGCGTGTCGAGACGTCCTTCAAAAACGGCTCTCAGTCCTTCTTTTTCTTCAGTAATATTAATCATAATACTTCTTGTTTATTAAATATCTTTCTTAATGTCAATATATTCCTGTGGTCAGCATATTCGTAGCTGATAGAATCCATGATATGCCGTACTAAGTGAATACCAAGTCCACCGACAGGCCTTTTTTCTGCTGGCAGCGTGATGTCTGCATCCGCTTCCTTCGTGGGGTCGAAGGGCTGTCCTGTGTCGCTGATGACGAAGGTGACAACCTTCTTGTCTGCCTCTGCCTCGATATCCACATAGCCGACCGTTCCCATTGGATAGGCGTAGTTCATGACATTGACGACCGCCTCCTCGATGGCCAGGTTCAGGCTCATGCAGACATCCTTACTGATCCCTGTCTCCTCGCAGAATCCGTCGATGAATTCATTGAGTTGGGAGATGGTTTCGATGTCGTTGGGCAGTGTCAGATGATACATAGGCTATGTCCTGATCGCTAAGATAGGAATCCCAGGAGGGCACCTGCAGCGACGGCTGAGCCGATGACACCAGCCACATTCGGACCCATGGCGTGCATGAGCAGGAAGTTGTGACGGTCGTACTCCAGACCGAGGTTGTTGGAGATACGTGCAGCCATCGGTACGGCACTCACACCAGCATTACCAATCAGCGGGTTGAGTTTCTTGCCTTCAGGCAGGAAGAGGTTCATGATCTTTACGAAGCAGACACCCGAGGCAGTGGCGATCATAAAGGCCATGGCACCCAGGGCGAAGATCTTGATGGTGTTCAGTGTGAGGAACTCGCTGGCTTGCGTGGAGCAACCCACGGTAAGACCTAAGAGCATCACGACGATATCGTTCAGTGCGGCTCCTGCCGTCTTGGCCAGACGGGTGGTCTTGCCACTCTCCTTCAGCAGGTTACCGAAGAACAGCATACCGAGCAGGGGCAGGCCTGAGGGTACGATGAACGTGGTGAGCAACAGTCCGATGATGGGGAAGAGGATACGCTCGGTCTGAGACACCTCACGACCAGGCTTCATCTTGATGACACGCTCCTTCTTCGTGGTGAGCAGACGCATGATGAACGGCTGGATCACAGGGACGAGGGCCATATACGAATAGGCACACACGGCGATGGCTCCCATCAGGTTGGGGGAGAGTTTAGAACTGAGGAAGATGGCCGTAGGACCGTCGGCACCACCGATGATGGCGATACCGGCTGCCTGTGAGGGCTCGAAGCCCATGGCCAGAGCCACCATATAGGCACCAAAGATACCAAACTGTGCCGAGGCACCGATGAGCATCAGTTTCGGATTAGCCAGCAGGGCCGTGAAGTCGGTCATGGCACCAATGCCGAGGAAGATCAGTGGCGGATACCAGCCCTGGCGCACACCCTGATAGAAGATGTTGAGCACCGAGTTGTCTTCATAGAGGCCGATCTCAAGTCCGGCATCAGCACGGAAGGGGATGTTGCCGAGGATGATACCCAGTCCGATGGGTACGAGCAGCAGTGGCTCGAAGTCCTTCTTAATGGCGAGCCAGATGAAGAAGGCTCCCACTGCGATCATGATGAGGTTCCCGACAGTGGCGTTGGCAAAGGCCGTATAGGTCAGGAACTCCTCAAAATTCTGTATGATAAACTGTCCTAAGTCCATAGTTAACTCTTAATTCTTAACTCTTAATTCTTAATTAACCAATGGTCATGAGCACAGCGCCTTCCATGACGCTCTCGCCAGGTTTAACAGTGACGGAGGTAACGGTTCCCTCGTATTCCGACTCGATGTTGTTCTGCATCTTCATGGCCTCGAGCACCAGAACGACATCACCGATCTTGACGGTATCGCCTACGTTGCACTTCACTTCCGTGATGGTGCCAGGCAACGGTGCCTTCACGGGCGAACCTGTACCAGCGGCCATGGGTTTGTCGGCAGCGGGGGCTGCAGCGGGGGCCACTGTAGGACGGGCCACAGGTTTGGGAGCCTCTACGTGCACCTTCTTCAGGGTACTCGTAGCATTGATGGGCTGCTTCAGTTCCACGTCGAAACGGATGCCGTTGACATTGACTTTGGCTACGTTGCCCTCTACTTCTTCTATCTCTACGTCGTAATCGACGCCTTGTACTTTATATTGATACTTGTTCATTTCTATATTGATAATTGAAGATTGAATATTGAAAACTATTTCAAATCCGGTGTGGTGGGAATTCGGGGAGCCGTATGGCTGGATGGCTGCAACGGGTCGTGGAAGTGGGTCATCTGACTGTACTCATCGCTCCAGCCAGTGTCCTTGGTCTTGATGGTGATGATACCGCTCTCCACATCGTGCACGTCGTCCTGATACTGTTTCAGGGCCATGGAGATGACGGCGATATAGACCTCCTTGTCGATACCCTTCGTCTTCAGACCGTCCTGCAGGAGATTTCCTGTGGCGTGGGCCAGATCGTGAGTCACTTCCACGGTCTTAGTGATGGGCTTGATAGGCTGGGCGTTGACCACTTTCTTCGCTGTGTCGAGGTGGCGCATGATAAGGCCGAAGAGCCAGAAGAACAGGAAGAGTACGGCCAGACAGAAGAACACGATACCCATGGCCAGCAGGGTGATGCCGAAGCCGTGGGGATCCTCACGCTTCAGTTTGGCATCCTTCGTCTCGTCGGTCTTGATGAAGTTCTCAATACCTGGGGTGACGTTCTCTGCCGACTTCACGCTCCATTTGGCTGCTCCCTGACGGGCGTAACTCTGGTCGGCTGCCAGTGCGGGAATACTGACGGAGTCGATGAGTTCTTCGGCATTACCGTTATAGAAGCCAAGCCATAGGGGCTCCGACATGGGAACCTGAAGTGAGAGATGCAACTTGCCTTGAGCGGGGTTGGAGTTGCAGAAGAACACAAGGTGCTGCCGTCCGCCAATCTGTGTACGGGGGTCACCGCTGGGGATCACCTTCATACGCTTGATGCGTTCGGGTACGCTCATCTGAGGATCGAGAACGGAACGGTCGGTCGTGAAGTACATGCCACGGATGTTATAGGTGGTGAACGACGTGTTCTCCAACTCTATCCAGGCTTCACGGTTACCGAACTCGTCCACGATGCTGGCGGTGTTGTTGGTCAGTACCTCGTTGATGCGGATGTTCTTGGCTCCCTGGCCGAACATCGTCGTGGTACTGAGTAGCAGCATTCCGCCGAGCAGTAGTCTGAATTTATTCATTTGTCGTTGTATTATTATATATGTTTATGTTTAGCCGCAGAAGAAGAGCACAATGATCTGTGCCGTGAAGATACGCAGGAACATCGAGAGCGGATAGACCGTTGAGTATCCCAAGGCCGGAGCCTCCTTCGAACAGATGCTGTTGGCGTATGCCAGTGCAGGGGGATCGGTATAGGTACCTGCGATCATACCTGCAATGGTGAAGTAGTTGAACTTATAGCGTATCCGTGCGATAGGTCCGATAATCAGGATAGGTATCACCGTGATCAGGAAACCTGTCAGCACGTAGAGCAATCCATCGCCCTCGATGACCGTTTCGAAGAAGCCTGCTCCAGCCTTGATGCCCACAGAGGCCAGGAACAGTACCAGTCCGATTTCGCGGAGCATCATATTGGCTGATGTAGTCGTATAAGTGACGAGATGGATTTTGTAGCCATAGCGTCCGATGAGGATGGCGATGATCAGTGGACCACCTGCCAGACCCAGTTTTACGGGTACAGGCATACCGGGAATTGCGAATGGGAATGAACCGAAGATCAGTCCTAAGATGATGCCCACGAAGATGGTGGCGATATTCGGTGCATTCAGGCGGCGCAGGGAGTTGCCCATCTGGTTGGCTACACGATCGACAGCATCTTCAGGACCTACTACCATGATCTTGTCTCCCACCTGAAGGGGAAGACTTGCTGAGGCGAAGAGGTCTATGCCATGACGGGTAACACGGGTGACGTTGACGCCATGCACACTCGAGAAGTGCATCGAAGCCAATGTCTTACCGTTGATCTTCGGATTGGTGATGAGGATACGCTTGGAGACCATCGGTTGGTCCTGTGCCTCAAAGTCAACGTCAATCTTCGGACCGATGAAGGCGACAATAGCCTCATAGTCGGCCTCAGCACAAACGATGAGCATCTGGTCGCCGACGTGGAAAATAGTATCGCGGTTAGGGATGAATAACTCCCCTTGATGAACCAGTCGGGATACCACGAAATCACGGTTCAGGAAGTCGTGAACCTGCAACAGTGTCTTACCTTCCAGATACTGGTTAGTCACCTCCAGGTGCATCTTATAGGGTTTCTTGTTGACGTTGGTCTCTTCCATTGCCTTCAGACGGGCTTCCTCCTTCTCAAGTCTCACCTTGCATATATACCTTATTAATATAGTAGCATTGATGATGCCCAGCACACCGAGCGGATAGGCACAGGCATAGGCTGAAGCGATCTGTGGGGCTCCGTTGGGGAATACGGTGGTCAGTGCCTCGTTGGCGGCACCAAGTCCGGGAGTGTTCGTCACAGCACCGTAGAGCGTGCCTACCATCATCGGCAGACTTGTCGCATTGCTGGTGTCGAAGAAGATGTAATAGCAGGCGAACATCACAAGGATGTTCAGCAGGATAGCCGACGCGGCCAGTCCGTTGAGTTTGATGCCTTGTTTGCCGAAACTCTCGAAGAAACCAGGTCCTACCTGCATACCAATCATAAAGACAAAGAGGATCAGACCGAAGTCCTGAACGAAAGTCAGAATAGGCGTGGGGGCGGTGAAACCAATGTGTCCTGCCAGAATACCCGCGAAGAGCACAAACGTTACTCCAAGTGATATACCGAAGATCTTGATCTTGCCTAAATAGACACCAATAGCAATAACGATGGCGTAAAGCAAGACGATATGAGCCACAGAATCTGTGTTGATAAACAGTTCCTTAAGCCATTGAAATGATTCCATAATCTATACTAACTATTGTTTCCCTCTAATTTCGCTGCAAAGTTACTTAAAAATTGCTCATCCCACGCATATTTGTGCATATAATTTTGGATAAAAACCGTTTTTTTATTTCTTTCACAATTCATTGTGGCAAAATGGGTAAAAAGTTTGTATCTTTGTAGCCTGTAATGCGTGACTTCAAACTTACTTATATAATAAATTAACGTATTAACTCTATGGCAAACAAAGAGAAACTCTTTACCGAGTTTACTGCGCCGACAACCCAGGAATGGCTTGACAAGATTCAGGTCGATCTCAAGGGTGCCGACTTCCAGAAACGTCTGGTATGGAGAACCAATGAAGGCTTTAACGTACAGCCTTTCTATCGTCGTGAGGACCTGGCGAACCTGAAGACACCTGATGCCTTACCAGGTGAGTTCCCGTTCGTTCGTGGCAACAAGAAAGACAACAATGAATGGTACGTCCGTCAGAACATCGCTGTTGAAGACCCCAAGGAGGCTAACGCCAAGGCGCTCGATATCCTGAACAAGGGTATTGATTCGCTGGGCTTCCGTATCAAGGGCAGCGACGTGAGTGCTGAGTTCATCGAGACTCTTCTGAAGGACATCTACTGCGAGATTGTTGATCTGAATTTCCGCACTTGTCCGCGTCATGCCCTTGAACTGGCACAGATCGTGGATGCCTATTTCACGAAGAAGGGCTTTGACAAGGCCAAACTGTCTTTCACTGTGGGCTTCGACCCCATTGAGAGTATCCTCACCAAGGGTAAGGACATGACGGAATTGCTGGCTGAGGGTCCGAAGATTGTGGAGGCACTGAAGGATTATCCCAAGGCTCATGTGATGACTGTGCACACCGAGACCTTGAACAATGCAGGTGCTTATATCGTTCAGGAACTGGGCTATGCCCTGGCTTGGGGTAATGAGTATCTGCAGCAGTTGGTGGATGCCGGCGTGGATGTAGATCTGGCCGCCCGTCAGATGAAGTTCTATATGGGTGTCAGCGAGAACTACTTCATGGAGATTGCCAAGTTCCGTGCCGCCCGTCTGCTCTGGGCTCAGATCGTGAAGCAGTATGAGCCGAAGGACGACGCTTCGTGCAAGATGACCATCAATGCGACGACATCAACGTATAATCAGACGTTGTTTGATTCATACGTGAATCTGCTCCGTTCTCAGACGGAGGCCATGAGTGCTGCTCTTGGTGGCGTGCACTCGATGGTGGTGACCCCGTTTGATGCACCTTATGAGAAGGCTACAGACTTCAGTGAGCGTATCGCCCGTAACCAGCAGTTGCTGATTAAGGAGGAGGCTCACTTCGACCGTATCGTCGATGCCTCAGCCGGTTCTTACTATATTGAGCACCTGACGGATGCTTTGGCTCAGGAAGGCTGGAAGTTGTTCCTCAAGATCGAAGACGAGGGCGGATTCCTCGAGGCCTGCAAGAAGGGCATCGTCCAGGATGATATCAACGCTACCAACGTGAAGCGCCATGGTGATGCCGCTAAGCGCAAGGAGTTCCTGTTGGGTACCAACCAGTTCCCGAATTTCACGGAAAAGAGTGAGGGAAAGCGCGCTGTCTCAGCATGTTGCTGTGGCACAGCAACAAACGAGACCTGCGAGCGTCCCTTCAAGGCCATCGATACCACCCGTCTGGCTGCTGACTTCGAAGACCTGCGTATCCATACCGAGGAAACCAAGGTTCCGGTGGCATTCATGCTGACGATTGGTAATCTGGCCATGCGTCAGGCCCGTGCTCAGTTCTCTTGCAACTTCCTGGCTTGTGCTGGTTATAAGGTGATCGATAACCTCGGTTTCAAGACTGTCGAGGAGGGTGTTGATGCTGCGCTCGAGGCTAAGGCCGACATCGTGGTGATCTGCTCTTCTGACGATGAGTATGCTGAGTATGCCATCCCTGCCTTTAAGTACTTGAATGGCCGTGCTATGTTCGTCGTGGCTGGTGCGCCTGCTTGCATGGAGGATCTGAAGGCTGCCGGCATTGAGAACTTCGTTCATGTGAAGTGCAACGTGCTTGAGACTTTGAAAGAATATAATCAGAAACTTGGTATTTAAAGAATAGGAGACTTGAATGATGCGTAAACAATTTAAAGATATTGATATCTATGCAGGCATACGGCCTCAAGATGGTGCCAAGTGGATTAAGGACAATAAGATAGAGGCTAACTGGAAGACCCCAGAGCATATTGAGGTGCGCCCAGTATATACAAAGGAAGACCTCGAAGGGATGGAACACCTTGACTTTACGGCTGGTATTCCGCCTTATCTGCGTGGTCCATATTCGATGATGTACCCCTTCAAGCCCTGGACCATCCGTCAGTATGCCGGATTCTCTACCGCTGAAGAGTCAAACGCTTTCTATCGCCGTAACCTGGCTTA
>JAFYPG010000225.1 GCA_017547605.1 Prevotella sp. | reverse complement strand
CAATCGACGAACGCAGCAAGAGCAAAACGGAGTTCGCTCCAGTTATGCCTTGCAAGGAGGAGAAAGACAGTAAGTCAAACGCAGGAGTCCCACAACAAACTGAGGACGTCACTTCAGCAGGTGATACTGATCAGGATTCAAAGATAACACTCGAAGGTAACACCAACGAACATGTAACCCTCGAGATTTCAGACCTGTTATATATAGAAGCCGTTGGCAACTATGTCAAGGTATGCCAACTACAGGATAATGACGTGCATACCCACATGCTTCGTGCCACGATGAGACAGATGGAAGACGCGTTGCAGGCCTATCCCATGATTGTGCGTTGCCATCGTGCCTTTATGGTCAATCTCGGTCAGGTTGAACAAATCTCCTCTAATTCCCGTGCCATGCAGCTCGTGATGCGTCACAGTCACGATGCCATTCCCGTTTCGCGCAGCAATGTCAGTAAGCTGAAGGAACTGCTGGTATAGGATTCATTTTTCCAATTTCATTACTCTTACTGGACGGTCTGAACCGACTTCCAAATTGGGGCAGAGTGTTTCTTTGCCAGTGTCAACGAATCCACATTTCTCCATCACGCGACCAGACGCTGGGTTTGAAGGGAAGTAGTCACCCCAAAGCATTGTGAAGCCCTTTTCTTTGAAACAATAGTCGATGACCATCCGAAGAGCTTCAGTACAAATGCCTTTGCCCCAATACGGACGGGCTATCCAATAGCCTACCTCCGCATGATCTTCGGCAATCTTCAGGTTCGATGAAGATGCTTGGAGGTAGCCCACACAGCCAATGGCTTCGCCTGACTCTTTCCATATTACCGCCCACATCCCTTCTGAGTTGAAGACAGTTCGGATAATCTCCAAACTCTCTTCCACCGACTGATGTGGTGGCCATCCGGCACGAGGCCCAACTTCTGGGTCGCTGGCGTATTTAAACAGCGTCTCAGCATCACTATCCAGCCAAGAACGCAATAGTATCCTTTCTGTTTCCATCTTCATTATTATCCAATCCGATTTATCTCGTGCTGCAGGTTATTCAGGAAACGGCAGGCTTGCATGCCATCCATCTGGGCGTGGTGAAACTGAAGAGAGATGGGCAGAGTGGTCTTAAACAGACCTTTCCTATACTTCCCCCATGCAAGAAACGGATTGTTCCAACGGCCAGAATACTGGTTGACTATACAATCCAGCTCTGTGTGTGGCAATGCTGATGTGCCTATAATCATAGCATCTTCAAGCGACGTGCTTTTACAGGTCTTCGCAGCCCGACAGGTCACTTCCAGATAGTCGGCATTGAACTGACCGATCTCTTCAGAATAGGGCACATCACACAGGGTGATTCCTCCTTTGTCATTCAGCACTACGACATTGACGGCCAGTTTATCAAAGCGGTACAAATGGCCAGGAACTGGCAGTAGGAAGAACTCTTCAATGCTGCTGGCAGCCTTACAGATGCACCAGCACATCAGGACGTTAAACTTCACACCACTCTTCTTGCTGACCTTAACCAAACGGGTGACATCAAATGTTTTCACCAACGTAACCATTGGCACAGGCGACGACATCCACATACTGAATGCCTCAGCACGACTACTGTCTTGGGGGTTGATTTCCTGTTTCATTATTTTATTCGTTTGACGCTGCAAAGATACTGATAGTTGTCGATATCGCCAAATTTATGGGATATTCTGCTCGATTCTGTGATGAATAGTACGTAATATCATGGTATTTTTGTACCTTTTGTCCTTTTTCTTTGGAATATTGGAAGTATTTTCATATATTTGCACCGATAATATAAATGGTCAGACAATGAGTACACAGGCAATGACACAACTGATAGCCGATTATTTCAAGACACAGCCCGTCTTGAAAGCATGGATCTTTGGCTCCTATTCACGTGGTGAGCAGACGGCAAACTCGGATATCGACATACTGATTCAGCCCGATAAGTCTGTTGGATTGTTCAAGCTCAGCGGTATGCATCTCGACCTGCAAGAACTGTTAAATCTTGAGGTTGACCTCGTTACAGTAAAAGGTCTGAGGCCTTTTGCCCGCGAGAGTGCCGATCGCGATAAAATTCTGATTTATGAGAGAGCCTCTTAGAGATAAAACTCGTTTAGAGCATATCCTCGAAGCCATTGAACGCCTAGAGAAATATGCAGGAAGCCTGTCAAGAGAAGAGCTGGAGGCCGATGTTCTCAGATATTATGGTATTGTGAAGAATATCGAGATTATTGGCGAAGCAGCCAATATGCTTACTCCTGTGTTCAAAGAAACTCATCCTGAAGTAGAATGGCGCCCCATCTCCAACATGCGTAACTTCCTTGTTCATGAGTATTTCCAAGTTGATAACGACACGGTTTGGGCAGTCATTCATGGTGATATCGTCGAGTTAAAGAAGTATATTCTTAAGTATCTTGCTGAAACTGACTGGGAACAGTGGGATAATAAATAATGTGTAACCATTTAAAACCGCAACTGCCTAGGCTCACAGAGGGACAGACCCTCCATCACAGGGGGACAGACCCTCTATGAGGTGTGTTCGTAAAATTCAAAAGCGTATGAGAAATACAGTTGACACAACAAAACCAGAAACATACCGTGGCGACAAACCATTCAAACGTACGGCTCGCACGCACCAATCAAATTTCAGAGCCACATATCTGAAAGTTCCATTTGATTCAGATAACAAGTTCGGAAAATATGGCGCTTTCCTCATGCCATTGGACGCAGATAAAGGTCTCAACTTCTGCGATGAATTCCGCCTCGAAATCCTGGATAAAATACAAATGCGTTATCCTCATCTAACAGCAACTCAACATGACGGCTTATATGCCAATATGTTGCGCAGTGAGCATATTCCCTGGAACTTCTTTATACCCATGATACATGACAAAGAAGCCACTGCACAGATCTTCAACGACATTCTTGGTTTGAAAGAGATTGACGAGGTGACAGACATCAGAATTGAATGGGCACCAGACAAAGCTAAATGTCTTAATGATAACACTTCATTTGATACTTACATTGAATATTTGCATGAAGGAAAGACATGTGGCATCGGCATAGAGGTGAAATACACCGAGGAGGGCTATCCTTTTGGTGTTAAGGAGCGCCGTGAAGTAATGAAAAACGAACAATCAATGTATGCTCAAGTCACAAAGTCCTGCGGGTGGTTCATTCCTGAGATATCCAATCTTCCCATCAGAGAGACTCCTCTCTGTAAAGACGAATATCGCCAGATATGGCGAAATCATATACTTGGGGCAAGCATGCTTCCAAAACATTTGGCAGAGAAGTTCCATAGCATTACACTCTACCCAAAGGGTAATCCTCATTTTAATGAAGTCCTCCCAAAGTACGAACAATTCCTCACTGATGAAGGACGTTCAACTTTTGGTTATATAACCTTTGAAGCCTTGATTGATTTGATTGAAGAGTATTTCCCCAAAACCACAGAGTTTCAGAACTGGATAAATTATCTGAAAATCCGCTATCCATTCTAAGCAAACCTCACAGAAGGTCTGTCTTGTGAGGTTTGCCTATATCATTTTCTGATAAGCCAGGCGCTCGTCACCTGGGGCGAGGTAGATAATGCCACAATAGGTGAAGCCGTGCTTCTCGATGTTGTGCTGCATGATAAGGTTGTCCTTGTGGGTATCGATGCGGATATTTGCATCATGCGAGAAGCTGAAGTCCATGATGTCGCTGATTATCTATTAAAGGCAATCATCCTACAGCTTTCTTATTGCCTTTCGACATTTCTGTTTGTCTTTCTCTGACAGTTGCGGATGCATCACGGTGCCGCCTCGTTCGATGGTGGCGACGATCTTAAAGCCTGAATAGCGGCAGATCTCACGCATGGCACGGAT
>JAFYPG010000224.1 GCA_017547605.1 Prevotella sp. | reverse complement strand
GCACCATTGTTCCAGGGCAGGAACGAGAAGGCACCTACGGAGCCGATGATCACCAAGAGCGGAGCCACGAGGTAGAGCAGTTTATCAGCCTTATCGACGATGAAGATCTCCTTGATGAGCATCTTCAGCACGTCGGCAAAGACCTGCAGCAATCCCCAGTAACCTACTCGCATCGGGCCAAGACGGCACTGGAAGTAGGCACACACCTTACGCTCCATGAATATCAGTACAATCGCTATCAGCGCGTATCCCACAAGGATCGCCGTGCCAACCAGGATGCACTCAATCAATATCGCCAACCAGTTGGGGCAGCCTAACGTCACCTGCAGCAGTTGGTCGAACCATTGTGTAACTATAGAAAAATCGAACATAATCCTTCGCTTTTATCTGTCAATATCAGGAATTACTACATCAATAGCGGCACAGGTAGCGATCAGGTCGGCAATCTTCTGACCACGCAACATCGGGTCGAAGGCACCAACGAGCGAGAGACCCATCGGACGCATCTTCATGCGGTAGGGGCTCTTGTCGCCACGAGAGTCGAGATACACACCAAACTCACCAGCCACACCCTCGACAGAGTAGTACCACTGTCCCTCTGGACACTTGATGATGGGCTTCTGCTTCACGTAGAAGTCACCCTCTGGGATGTTGTCGATGAGTTGCTCGATGATGTTCAGGCTCTGGTACATCTCGTTGATGTGAACCAAGTAACGAGCCATCGAGTCACAGCCGTCGAGCGTGCACTGCTCCCACTCCACCTTATCATACATATCGTAGGGGTGGTTCTTGCGCACGTCGTTCTTCCAACCGGAAGCACGTCCGGCAGGACCCGTTACGGCGTAGTTGATACAATCTTCGAGACTCATCGGACCGCAGTTCTCCAGACGGTTGTGCGTGATAATGTTATCACCGAAGATATCCATATACTCCTGAATGATAGGACGCATGTACTTCACCAGATCCTTACAGTTCTTGACGAAGTTAGGATCGATATCGTCCTGCAGACCACCAATGCGGTAGTAGTTCTGGATCAGACGACCACCCGTGGTCTCCTCCATACAGTTGAGTACATGCTCACGGTCACGCATACCATAGAGCATACCCGTGAGGGCTCCCAGGTCCTGAGCGACACAAGAGGTATAGAGCAGGTGGGAGTCGAGACGCTGCAACTCATCCATAATCGTACGGATGTACTTGATGCGGTCTGTGAGTTCCACCTCCATCGCCTCCTCGATGACACCTACCAGAGCGTGACGGTGCTGCATGGCGCCTAAGTAGTTCAGACGGTCTGTCAGAGCCAATGTCTGGGGATAGGTCATGCTCTCCCACATCTTCTCGATGGCGCGGTGGATATAACCCAGATGCGGATAGACGTGCTTCACGGTCTCACCGTTGAGCACGGTCTGCAGACGGAGCACACCATGGGTAGCAGGGTGCTGGGGACCGATGTTAATCACATAGTCATCAGCGCTGAAGAGTTTGTTCTGCTTGGTCTGCAAGAAACCATCCTTGTCAAGATAGAACTCCAGACCGTAGTCAGGCTCGTTATCATCTTCAAGCGTATATTGGTCGTTGTACTCCCAATCCTTACGGAAGGGGTAACCCTTGAAGTCGCTACGTAAGAAGAGACGACGCATATCAGGATGACCCAGGAACACGATACCGTAGAAGTCATAGACCTCGCGCTCCAGCAGATCGGCTACGCGCCAGATATGAGATACGGTGGGGATATAGGCCATCGTCTGACCATCCATCTCACCTGTACCGTTGGATGACATACCGTCGCCACAAACCTGTGTCTTAGCCATCATCTTCACGCTACAGCGCTTATGGGTCTCCGTATTCTCAAGGATATAGATACAACCAAGACCACCCTCGTCTTGAAGTCCCTTCGGGAAGTCTTCGCCAACGATCGTCACCAGATAATCGTAATGCTCTTTCTCCTTCAGTTCCTGCATTTTCTGCTGGAACTGTTCAAATTTAAATTCCAGTGGTGTCAGTTTCATACGGCGGCCTCCTCTCCTTTAACCTCTGCCTGAGCAGATTTCAATTCTTCAACAACCTCCTTGGGTACATCCGTCACCACGATGGGCTCACGACGATGATCACCCAACTTATTGCGGAAGGTCAGTTCCTCATTGGATACACCCAGCTCACGCTCAGCTTTCGTCTGTTTGTGGTTGGCGCCGCCGAAGAACTTCTCGATCTTCACCTTACGCTGCAACTGCATCATGCCGTACATGATAGCCTCCGGACGTGGAGGACAACCAGGGATGAACACATCGACGGGTACGATCTCCTCGATACCCTTCACCACATGATAGCTCGACTTGAAGGGACCACCGCTGATGGCACAACCACCGACGGCAATCACGTACTTAGGCTCGGCCATCTCGTCGTACAGACGCTTCAGGGCTGGCGCCATCTTATGTGTGATTGTTCCAGCACACATGATCAGGTCAGCCTGACGGGGAGAGTTACGCGTCACCTCGAAACCGAAGCGGGCGAAATCGTAACGGGCACAACCACAGGCCATGAATTCGATACCACAACATGAAGTGGCGAAGGTCAGCGACCAGAGGGAGTTGGCACGTCCCCAGTTGATCAACTGGTCGAGTGAGCCCGTAATCACATTGACGCCACCCTCATGGAGCTCGTCAACGATCTTCTCCAACGAGGCATTGTCGTTCCACTCCTCGTAGGGAATACTCTTGATTTTCGGTTTCCTTACTTCCATTCCAAGTCTCCTTTCCGCCAGGCATACGCCAAGCCTAATACCAGAACTACCAGGAAGAACCCGATGCTCAGCAGGGCCAGCGCACCGAAATCCTTCACCACCACAGCCCACGGGTACAGGAACACTGTCTCCACGTCGAACATGAGGAACAAGATGGCGAAGAGGTAGAATCCCACCGAAATGGGCAACCACGAGCTGCCACGCGTGGGGATACCGCTCTCATACGGCTCACCTTTCACCTTCGCATAGGACCTCGGTCCTATCAACTTAGCTACGACGTAAGCCGCCACCACCAATGTTAGTGCCGTCAACAAGACGGTAATTAACAAAGTAAAGTTCATAAAAATAATATAACGTTATAACAATATTGTTTTCGTTTCTAAGCAGTTACAGCAAAAATGAATGTACCTTCGCCGCTAACGTGCTGCAAAGGTACAAAAAATATCTGTAAATAAGTGGAATATTTATTTATTCTTTGATAATAATTGTTAATCTCATTTTACCACTTCTATGATGGGCTCACCGACACAGGCATTCGGCTGTTGGATATGTAACATCTGCGTTACCGTCGGGGCGATATCCGTAATATGGACCTCACGACCCGTGCTGCCATGCTCCACCTTCCAACCGTAGAACAATAGGGGGATATGGGAGTCGTATGGATTCCACGCACTATGGGTGGTACCAACGGGCGATGACCATTTACCAAACTCATACCAACCAGCCTCCAGCACAACCAGCAAATCACCCGAACGATGGGGATGATAGCCATAGAGAGCACGACTGCGAAGAACATCTGGCACACTCCAAGTATTCACCTTCTCGAAGTCCATCACAAACTGCACATGGGACAACTGGCGACAATACGCTATCAGTGCATCCTTCACCTGTTGCAGATCCAGACCAAGAGCCTTGATCTTCCCGTGGTTCAGGTAGAAACGGTAACCATTAAGTCCGTTGATGATCGAGAGATCCACTGCTGGTCCGAACATCTCCTTCAGATAGGTTTCCAACTGATTATTCATCACCTCTTGCTCGAAGTTCCAGGCACCGCCATTCAACTTATGGTCAATCATATACTGGAAATTATGGGCACCACCGTGATCGGCCGTCAGGAACAGAAGATAGTTACCTTCGCCCACCTGTTCATCGAGTGCCTTCAACAGTCGGGCGATATCCTTGTCGAGTTCCAGATAAGCCGCATCAGTCCGTTCTCCACGGGTGCCCCACGCATGGCCAATCACATCCGTCTGTGAATAACTCACACAGAGCATATCAGTTACCTCACCCTTTCCGAGTTGTTCTCCCTGAAGGGCAGCAATGGCCATGTCGGTGGTAATATGTCCGCAGAGAGGATAGGAACCCACATCCTTGCCCACCTTCTGAAGTTCTTTATTCTTCTTGAGTTCTTTGTTATAGGCCTTCGCCCAGTCTGGCAGTTCCGTACGATAGTATGTGCTCGTGATAAACTGTCCATTGTCTGTATCCAACCAATAGGCATGGTCAGAGCTCCTTCCTGCAGGCAGGATGGCGGCACGATCCTTATAGGCCACGCCTACCACCTTAGAGCGGAAGTCTGTATGCAGTCTGATCTGGTCACCAATAGTCGTAGAGAGGAGGTTACGGGGTGACATACAGCCTCGTTTACGGTTGTCCGTTCCCACAGGATCAACAGTTTGGTCGCCACAGCAATACACAGGATCATCATCGATGAAGAAGTCATTGCCACAGATACCATGTAAAGCAGGTGTCGTACCAGTATAGACACTCGTATGACCAATAGATGTCACCGTCGGCAGATAGTTGATCAGACAGTTATCACAACTATAGCCATTGGTAATCAGTCGTTTGAAACCATCTTCCTGAAACTGGTCATAATAGCGTGAGAGATAGTCCCAGCGCATCTGATCCACCACGATGCCCACCACGAGTTTCGGACGTTCGCCAAATCCCGTATGTGCCAGCACCTGAGCAGCCGACGCCACCATCCATATAACAACAACTAACAGTTTTCTCATATTTATTCGCTTGTTCTTTCAATAATCTCCAGACACATACGACCGTTATGATAGGGACATTTCCAGAAGCCCGCCTTATCATCAACGGTGTTCAACGTACCGTCAGAATGACGACTCCAGTGCCACTCACCATTCTCCCAATCAATGAGTTGAGTCTTAATATACTCCCAACAGCGGACAGCCTTCTCCAAAGCAGCCTCATCACCAAAGTATTGGTAGATATTATACCAACCCACGACATTCTCTGCCTGTACCCACCAGTGGAGATCGTCATCAACGTGTCCTGTCGAGAGATTGGCCTCATGGATCATCGAACCGTCAGGACGCAGGCCTTTCTCTGAGGCCTTGGCCACCATCTGTACGATGGGTTCCATCTTCGCCAGCACCTTCGGATCACCCAGCACAAGAGCAGCCTCGTGCATCAGCCACGAACACTCAATATCGTGACCATAGCTCTCCAGATGTCCAGCGCCACGTGTCCAGTCCATCTCAAAAAAGAGGTCCAGATGATGGGTCTCTGGATTCAAAATCCTATCGGTAAAGATGTCGATGATATTACGCAGCGAGGCTTCAACAGCCAGCATCGTCTCCATAGGAATAGTAACACCGATGGGCAATACCGATCCGATAGCAGGCACATAGTCGCAGGATTCCTGAGCATGCATCTCCTTCAGACACCTCAATAAGTTTGTGTAGGGCTCGATGATGTGCAGATGGGTATTTTGCGATTTGGGGAAGTTGGCATCAAGTTCGGAGAGGCGCATATCGGCAATAGGTTGCCAGTCACGTGTCATCGCCTCGATATAACCGTTATGCTCACGATCGAGCGCGTGCTCCTCGATGCAGTCGTACAGATCAAGTGCATATTCCAACGCCTCCCTGTCACCAGTGGCACGGGCGTATTCCGACAATCCATAAAGGGCGAAACCGATGGCATAGAATTGCTTGCGGGTGTTCAGAGGTTGTCCCTTGTAGTCGAGACTCCAATAGACACCACCGTACTCCTTGTCGATAAAGTGATCTATGAAATAGTCCTTGGCATAGGTGGCCGTCTTCAGATATTCCTGTTTGCCCAGCACACGGTAGGCGGCAGAGAACGTCCAAAGAATACGGGCATTGAGGATCGCACCCTTCTCCGCCTCGGGATGAAGCACTTCCTGACCATCGATACGACCGTAGAAACCACCATTCTCACGGTCAACCATCTTATCAATCCAGAACTGCAGGATGTTCTGCTCGAGAACATCCTGCATCTCCTTTTTCAGTTGTTCTAACATTCTTATTCTATCGAACGAATCTTCTTCAGTTCACTATTAATCTCCTTAATGCGCTCAGTCGTCAGAGGATAGAACCAGACAACGATAATAGCCAGCAGGGCTACGGCTGCAGGAATGAAACTCATCAGCCAACGGAGCACCATCAGAGCACTCTCGGGCTGCACGATACCTGCCGCAAGCTGGTCTGCATCCGTGACATAGCCAAAACCAGAGAGGAGCCAGAGCACGGCTGCACCACCGATAGCACCACCAAACTTCTGGGCCATGGAGGCTGAAGAGAAGATCAGACCCGTGGAAGCGGTCTTGAACTTCAGTTCAGCAAAGTCGCTCACGTCAGCATACATACTCCAAATCAGCGGTGACATGATACCCGTAAAGACAGAGATGATGATCTGGAGAATGAGCATCGTCCAGAAACCGCCAGGCGTGCAGGGTACAAAGAAGAAGGCGATACTGAACACCACAAGGGCGGCATTGACGAAGATAAACGTAGATTTCTTTCCTAATACATTGGCGATGGGCACACAGAGGGCCACACCCACCATGTTCGACACCTCACCGATACCCAGGAACAGACCAGAGTAGAAGAGGAACGAGATGGCAAAGAACACCAGACTCACATCCGGACCAATGATATCCTGGAAGAAGTAGGCCACCGTAGCACCACGTACGGTATTAAAGAGATTCGAGCACAGGGCAGCACCAATAAGCAACCACCAAGGTTTGTTAGAAAGCAGTGACTTGAAGTCATCACCCACACTCACCGTCGAGATGGTCTTCAGGTGCTCCCTTGTCAGGAGGAAGCAGAGGATGAACATCACAAAACAGGCAGCAGCGATAACCACCATACCCCAGAACCAGCCGTCCTTCGTGTTATAGCCACCAAACATGTTCGTCAGTGGTTCCCAAAGGAACAGGGCGAGGAACGAACCACCGTAGGCAAAGAACATACGGAAGGAGGAGAACACGGTCTTCTCGTTGGAGTCATCCGTCATCACACCCAGCATAGCACCATAAGGCACGTTAATACCTGTATAGACGGTCATCATCATGATATAGGTGACATACGCCCAGATCAGTTTGGCACCATAGTTCCAGTCTGGTGTGGTAAACAGCAGGATACCACAGATAGAGAATAACGGAGCCACCCACAGCAGGAAGGGACGATACTTACCCCACCGGGTGTTGGTACGATCAGCGATGATACCCATCATCGGGTCTGAAACCGCATCCCAGATACGGGTAACAAGTACGAGCACACCAGCATCAATCAGCGACAGGCCGAAGATGTTGGAATAGAAAAACGGCAGATAGTAGGAGAATATCTTCCAGAAGGTTGAGGAAGACATGTCTCCGAAGCCGTAGCCAATCTTTTCGATTAATTTAGTTTTTGCCATAAATTATACTGTTTTTGTTTTTATTGATCAGTTTCTTGATGGTCTCCACACTGGCAGCAGTAGTCAGACCGTCCTCGGGAGTATTCATGCAATAGTCGATGAGTTTGTCGATCGTGGAGGTGGCCACGTGCATACGCGTGTCAGCAGAGGCGTAATAAATAAAGACCTTACCATCATTATCGGCGATCCACCCATTAGCAAAGGCTACGTTCATCACATCACCTAAATACTCGTCACCCTCTGGCACGAGGAAATAGCCGCCCGGACGTGCGATCACCCTCGTAGGATCCTCCAGGGCTGTCATATACATATAGAGCACATAGCGCAGACCATCGGCTGTGGCACGAACACCGTGAGCCAGATGGAGCCAGCCTTTAGACGTCTTGATGGGATGCGGACCCTCACCGTTCTTCACCTCCGTGATGGTATGGTACTTGCGCTCATAGATAATCTTCTCTTCCTTGATCTCGGCATGGGTGATATCATCGACGAGCGCCCAACCGATACCACCGCCAGAGCCTGTGTCGATGAAGCCGTCCTGCGGACGAGTATAGAAGGCGTACTTACCATCCACAAACTCAGGATGGAGCACCACATTACGCTGCTGAGACTTTGTTTTCAGGTCGGGCAGACGCTCCCAGGTCTTCAGATCCTTCGTACGGGCGATGGCGGCCGTTGCGGTGGCGGCAGAAAGGTCACCTGGCCGGGAGTCATCGTGCCGCTCGGCACAGAACACGCCGTATATCCAACCATCTTCATGTTGCGTAATACGCATATCATAGATATTAGTGGCTGGTATCACATCGTCAGGCATCGTGATAGGTTCATCCCAGAAACGGAAGTTGTCGATGCCGTTGGGCGACTCGGCCACTGCAAAGAAACTCTTACGATCAGCGCCCTCTACGCGCACCACTAGTACGTACTTGTCATTCCACTTGATAGCACCTGAGTTCAGGGCGGCGTTACACATGATACGCTGCATCAGGTAGGGATTATCTTGTTCGTTGAAGTCGTATTTCCACTCTAAGGGGATATGGGCAGCGGTCACTACCGGGTTCTTATACTTCTCGTATATCCCATTCCCCCACTCTACAGGTTCGTTCTTTCTAGTCAGCAGCTCCTCGTGATGAGCTTTCAGGGCTGCCACTTTCTCTTTAAAATTACTCATATCTTTATTTGATTTCATTCAGGAAAAGGGTATTCTCTTTCGCATACATCTCCTTGAAATAAGGAGCATCTGGCTTCGATGGCGAGGGACCAAACCACTCATGGCTAGCATTACGCCATACAAGGAAATAGCTGATCTGGTGCTTGTCGAGCACAGCCATCAGCGCCGTTGTCCACCAGTCGGGCTCCGTCAGGTTCTTCAAACCGCACTCCGTGAGGGCTGCGATCTTGCCATGATCCTCGGCAAACTTCGTCAGCATCGTGAGGTTCGCATCGAGCTGAGTCATAAAATCTGCACGCGAGACCCACTGGTAGCCATCGATACCTACAAGCGAGATACGGTCATCACCCGGATAGCGCTCCAAGTATTTTTCAGCCGTCAGGTCAAGAGCCATACCAGGCGAATAAGCCCAGAGCAGGTTGTCGAAGCCATCGGCATTGAGTTTATCCTGTAACATATTCCAGAGGGCCTTGTATTCTTCTGCGCTGCAGAGTTTCTCGCCCCACCAGAACCACGAGCCAGTATTCTCGTGCCAGGGACGGAAGATGATGGGCACCTTCTGACCATCGTCGGTCTTCAGCGATGCCAGAAACTCGCTCAGACGCTGCATCCATGTCTGGAACAGTTCGTACTTTGTGCCGCCCTCTAAGATATTCTTCACGACCGTGGTGTCGCTGACATCCCAAGCCGTGCCCTTAGGGAACTTCTGTCCTGCCAGTCCACCACCCTCAATGGTGGTCACAGGGTTACGCGGATGCCAACTGATGGTGATGATACCACCACGCTGATAATGTTTGATGATCTCCTCACGCATTTTCGTGAAAGGCACGCTGTCGAGGTTCTTCTCGTCGCCCATCTCAATACCGCCGAGTTCGAAGCCCATCACGGCTGGCCAGTCGCCACAGACATTCCTAACATCACTGCTGTCCGGCTGATAATCCCAGGTAAGACCATAGAACGGATCGTCCTGATGACCGAACATAATTCCCTTCTGGCGCAGGGTGTCCAAGCGCTCAAACAACTGCTGTGCCTGGGTCTTCTCAGACTCAGGCTGTTTCTGCGCCGTACAAGCAATCACTGCGATTGACGCCACTGTAATAGTCAATAGTTTTTTCATTTTATTTATTTATGTGCATTTGTTTCAACAACCAGTCTTCCCACTCGTCCCACTGTTCCTGAAACCAGAAATGCCAGGTGGCCTGGTACGGTGAGATTTCCTTGGGACCCTTCACGGTGTTATACGTAGCCCAAGCCGTCGTCGGCGGCACGACGTCATCGTTGTAGCCGAAAGAGAACCAACCTGCCTGATTCTGCGTGATCAGTCGCGCGAAGTTGACACCATCATAATAGCGGGACACCTCAATCTGTTTCTCCTGACCCTTGCCTTTGTTCCAGTAGAAATAATGTGGCCAACCACAGGCAATGCCACGAAGCGAGTTCGTATGATCGCAGAGAGCAGCATGCACGGGTGCATAATAGGTAATACGCTTGTCGAGGCCAGCCGTAGCCAGTGACAGGAAACCGCCTTGAGACGAACCCGTCACACCTAACTCCTTGTTGTTCCATGGCGTATATTCTTCGATATAGTCAAGAGCACGGATACAACCGATCACCACGCGCTTGTAATACTGTTTGTCGCGGTCGTCCATATTAAACTCCCAATAGCCCATCAGGGCACCGTTGAACACATCGTCATACACCTGTTGTTCCATCGTCACAGGAATGCCGTGGATACCAATCTCCAAGGTAATGGCACCCTGCGAAGCCGTCCAGATATCACCACCGTAGGGACGTACGCCAGCGCCAGGCACACGCAACAAGGCGGGATAGCGCCCTTCCTTCACGGGCACACAGAGAATGCCATAGGTGCGGTAGTCGGGCTGGAGATTTTGGAAACTCACCTCATAGACATTCACGTCCTTCGTGCAACGCTCGGCCAGGAGCCGTTTGGTGGGATTCAGATCGGTCTTGCGGGCTTCGGTAATGGCATTCTGCCAGAACTCGGAGAAGTCCTTAGGCATCACCGTTGAGGGTTGCAGAAGTTCTGGAGAGAAAGCCGCCCCACAAGCACCTTTGTAGTCCTTGCCGCCGATATGGGCCGTCACATCCACGCGGTAGAAACCTGGCTGCTTCATCGAGCCCGTCAGTTTCAACGTACCGTCTTTCAGCACCACGCTCTTCTTCACGTCCTGGTACATTTCAGGTCCTGCGGCGTAATCGATGCTCACATTGTCGAGCAGCGTTCCCGATTTCAGTACGCTGACCACGAACGTGGCCTTTTCACCAGTCTTGTAGGTCCAGTCCTGATGATCAGGCTGTACCAGCACTTCGATCTCGCTCCCGCGGATCTGTGCCGAGAGGGCCATCACGGCCGTTACGCAAAATAATAGTGTCAGTAGTCTTTTCATTTTCCTATTAGTTCTTAATTTGTGCCATCCGCTCCACTTGTGAACTGATGATCTTCAGTGTTGTCGAATCGCTGGAGAACACGGAGTTCAGCCCTTGTGCCTCCTGAGCAGGGTCACCCGTATAATCGTCGCCCACCTGCCACTGCTCGTGCTTAGGCTGCGCAAAACCGCCCCAGCCCCAGAAGTTACAGCCTGCGAAGTAGCCTCCCTGCTCGGCATTGTCGCCCACGAGTGAGAAAACATACTCGTAGAAACCGTCACGACCTTGTGTCGGGGTATCGAGCGTAAATTTGAAACCATCACGCGGATAGCCAAACTCCTCCATC
>JAFYPG010000223.1 GCA_017547605.1 Prevotella sp. | reverse complement strand
GGCTGCCGATTCTCACTACTATGATATAGAAGGAGTATAGACTATGAACGCACTAGATACTAACCGTATCAATGTTAATTCTCCCTATAAAGTTTGGTCAGAAGGTCTGGTAATACACTTTGAAACAGAGCATGGTATTCGTTATGCAGTGGACTTCGATCTAGAGGATAATCCGCTTTATACAACATACTGGCTTAACCTGACAAATGAGAGTCATAAACCTTCACCCAATGATAGGAAGATACCAAAAACCATCATCTGTATTGTAGAAGAGTTTTTCCGTCAGAATCCTGACATTCTGCTATATATGTGCAGTACCGACAACAACCAACAGGCTCAACGGGCAAGGTTGTTCCTACGTTGGTTCAATGGCTACGAGCAACAGCAAAAATACGTTATTAGGACAGCTGAGGTGCCTAGCTTTACCCCAGAAGGTAAGTCTACTAAGGAGTATGTTGCACTTATTGTTCCACGTACTCATCCCCAATTGCAAGAAGTTATCGAACTTTTTGAGGAGGAAATAGCAATGTTTTGCGCCAACAAACCATAATTCAATTGTAATAATAAGGGCCATTATGATCATACGGGCACGCCGTGAGGCATGTAAAGTAAAAGAGGGTGTGTCAAAACAGGCACATCCTCATCGTTCATACAATTCTTCCTATTTTTACTAAACAGCGGGAGTTAGTTCTACCGTCAGGCCGAGGGCTGCAATGATACGGTAGAATGTCGAAACCTTTGGCTCTGTACGGAAAGTTTCTATTCTATTTCAATCAACAAAGGACTTAAACTCTACTTAATTAATAATATCTATCTTATAAACAAAAAGTTATCAAAATATTAAACTATACTTAAATTCTACTTATACTCTACTTAGTTTCTATCTAAACTCTACCTCTTTTACTCTCTCTGGCGTAATCTTCCCAGATAAGAGGGCACAACACTTTTAAATTCTCTCGAGAATTTGAATCGTTAGATACGGCTTAAGCGGCAAAAAGTGGGCTCTAAGTATTAAATTCTCGAGAGAATTTGAAGGATAGTCAATGGCAGAGATATAGCAACGCCTATCGATAGTTTAGTAGAGCTTATTTGTCATTATAGTAGATTTCTGATAGAGTTTAAATAGAACTTAAGTATAGTTAAAATAGAGTTTAAAAATTTCAGAATATGCAATAAAATAGATGGGTTCAGAGAATTTTAGTAGAGTTAAAGCATATTTTCTTCATATTCTGCTTTAAATTTGAGTGCTTTATTGATTTCTCATGGCTGCAAAGTTCACAAAGGATTATCTCAAGAATCTGCCACGAAACACGTCTGGGAGATCCTTTTTGTATATTCCCCACAAAAAACATCCCCCATTTCTTGTTATTATAAAAATAATTTCATATCTTTGTCCCAGTCTTATAAAATATTATTACTAACTATAAAATAAGAAGACATGATGAAAAAGTATTTGATAGCAATGGCAGCATTGGTTTGCTGCATGATAGTGACAGCGCTGCTGACCGCCTGTACGGAGAACGAGGACAATCCCATCCCTGGTAGGGACAGTTCAATCGTAGGTAACTGGTATTCGGATGTGTCGGGTTCAACCTTCGCCAAGTGGAACTACGGCAAGACCTGGCAGACCACCGAATTCAGAAAGGACAACACGGGTACCACCCGTATCTTCTACACCATCGACGACATAGCCGTGGGCTGTGAGAAGTATGAATTCACCTTCTCGGCCTCATCTGAGGGTGTGCTGACGATGACCCCAGAGGGCAGAGACGTGGTGACTGCCAAGTGGAAAGTGACGGGCAAACAGCTGAGCCTCAGCGACGGTAACGGCTCGGGGACGACCTTTATGAAGAACACCAGCGACATGACCGCGAAGTTCGACAAGTGGGCACAGACGAAGGAGATGATCGACGTGCCGCAGCCTGCTAAATACACAGTCTTCGTGTATGGCAATGCTGGCGGCTATATGGATATAGTCATTGAAACAGGTCTTTGGGAGAAAGTGCAAAAGTACTTGAAGGATCCCAACAACGTGCGCGTGATATGTATGTATAAATACGGTAAGGACCTGCCTGAGGAAGACAAGGCCTTTACGGGCAAGTATGCCAAGCCCGGAGACATCGTATGGTTTGAGTTGAACGACCAAACCGACCTCAACAAGATCAAGGACGAGGGCATGCAGGCCTACGGCATGGGTGAGGAAGCCAAGAAGCTGAAAATCTGCAATCCTAACACGATGCGTATGTTCCTCGAGTTCAGTAGTCTTGCCTGTCCAGCAGAGGACTATGTGCTCGCCATCTGGGGCCACGGTTCTGGCTTTGATCCTTTGAAAGACGTGCCTGGCAAGTACCCGATTAATGAGGTTTCTTCTACTCGCGGCGTGATGACAGACGAGTGGGTCGATGACGAGTGGATGGACATGTATGAGATGTACGATGCTCTGAATGCTGCAGGCATAGACCGTCTGAAAACGCTAATGTTCCACAACTGCTTTATGGGCAATATTGAGTCGCTTACCCAGGCTCGCAGCTTTGCCGACTACATCTTCGCCTCGGCCCATGTGCTGAGCAGCGACGGCAAGCTGATGACTGAGTTTATACGCGGACTGATGGAAACAGGCGATCCCGAGAAGGCTGGCGAACTGATGTTTGAGCGCTCTACGCCTAACTGGCAGAACGGCTATTCACAAAACGGCGACTACAAGATGATTCGCACCGATAAGTTCGAGGCCATCATCGATGCCGCCAAACAGCTGTGCGACCGCATCCTGGCACTCTATCCCACGAAGAAGGAGGCTATCGACAAGGCCACCAGCCAAGTGTATCGTTTCGAGGCCATCACGGGTCCAGAAGAATTTAAATACGAATTCATGTATCCATTCTTCGATATTGCCAACTATGCCCAGCTGCTGGCCAAGGAAACGGACGATGCAGAGTTGAAGACGATCTCCGAAGCTATGGACAAAGCCTTCAAGGAGGCCTTTGTACACTATTGCGACGTCAACAACAACGTGCAGCATCTCGACCACTACACCCTGAGTGTCTGCCTCATGAGGCATAAGTTCTACGTCGCCGACTATGTGACGAATGTTCCTGATCTGAAGCCACTCAACAACTTCAACGTGGGCTACGAAATGTGCGACTTCCACAAGCTGACGGGTTGGGGCAACTGGTTGAACACCAACGAGCAAGCCCTCGATAAGAACCCGCAGAATGGCGGCGGTGGTCCGTTGGAGTAATTATACCCGCATTACTGGGCATGAGATTATAGAATAACTACTAACGTAAGCTGGAGTAAAAACGACAAATAATAATATAAGGGAAATGAAGAAGACTGCCATAAGTTTTTGGGGAATTGCCATCAGTACGATTTTTGTGCTGACAGCTTGTTCGATAGATGACAATCCAGTTGTTGACCCCGTCAAGCCTGATGTAAAAAAATACGTGGAACGCCTTGTGCCCGTGATAGATCCCAAGGGCGAGGCACAAGGAACGGTAACGCTGCGCTTCTACGAAGATATGCCCAACGTGGCATACGTCAGCATCAGCAACTTCCAGGGTATTATGTACCCAGGTACGACTGTGCAGGTGACGAAGACTGCCGATAACCAGTATGCGCTGACCAGTCCTTGCGGAACGGCAACGGTCGATGTTCAGAAAGACATCTTCGAGAGCGACGACTATGAGGCCTTTACCAACATGATGGGGATGGTGCAACCAGGCATGCCCAACACCATCTACGACGCATTGCCTATCATTCGCTGGAAATCAATAGAGAAGACACCCCAGAGCGTCCACGTGGCATTGGACTATGGCAAATACGGCATCGACCTGAGGGCTGACGATAACGGCGTCTATTTCCCCTTTGCCACGATTGCCGACCTCTATGTCGATGGATATATGCATATGGCAGATTTCAACGGACAGACGGTGATGGTGGCCCCCAACGGTGCGTATAGTTTGGGCAGTGGCTACCCACAAGATTTCATTGCACCCATCCTACAGGAGACGCGTACGACAGACATGGCCGACTACGCCTATAAGAACCTCTGTTTCACACTGACCAACTTCTTCGGTTATCCAGGGCGTACACTCCTGGAAAACAATGGTCTGAAGGAGAAAGGACTTGACCAGGCATTACAAGACTACGGTCAGGCCGGACAAATGACACGCGCACTTCTCAAGTCGGAGAATATGTACGACTTTATTGCCGGTACCGCCACCCTAAGTTGTCTGCTGGACGATGGTGGACATACTTACACCGACGTAACAAAGATCAGCCAGATAGACCAAGAGACATCCTTCTGGTCAGAGATGAACAATGTCATGACCGCCAAACAGGCCGAGTTTGACGGCTACTGCCCCGAATACCAAGATGTTAAAGCAATCAAGAATAACAGATTTAACCTTGCGTATGAACTACTTGAGAAACGCGCAGCGAAGATGGGCGAAGGAGTGAAATACTACAAAGAGGGTGCAACAGCCTACTGCTGGTTCGACAGTTTTTTGTGCGATGACTCTGGTTGGCGCAAGTTCTATAAGGGTGAGGCTCCAAAACCTACTGTCGATGACTATCCCAACGATTGGCTGATCGCATTGGTTGACGCGCTGGAAAAGGCAGAGAACGACCCTGAAGTAAAGAACTTTGTGATTGACATATCAACCAATGGTGGCGGCTCGTCAGACGTTGTGTTGTTCATCACATCTATCCTATGTGACAAGGCTGATATATACTATGATAACCCACTGACAGGACAGCGGATAAAAAGTACGTTCGAAGTAGATCGCAACCTTGATGGTAAGTTCGACGACAAAGATGCCGAGGTGAAATACCATCTTAACTTTGCCCTGCTCGTCAGTACCTACAGTTTCTCGTGTGGCAATTTGTTGCCAGCCCTGCTCAAGGACTATGGTATTCCACTCATTGGCAAACTGTCTGGAGGCGGTTCGTGCTGTGTGCTCTACAACCCCTCAGCAGACGGCTTCGGCTATCGCTACTCTACCCATAGAGTACGTCTGACAAATACGAATGGAGAGAATATCGACGGAGGTATTGTTCCTACCTACGAACTGGAAACAGATGACTTCTTCAATATCACAAAGGTGACACAACTCATAGAGAGTTATTACGCCAAATAAGTACATTGTACCAGTTTTTACTACTGACGCTTATGACGGGAAGAATCATCATCTGCAGTCTGTTGTTTTCTTTGAGTGCAGCAGGACAGGAACAGGAAACTATCGATAGCGTGCGCCCACAGGAAAGTGCCCCAACCACATTCATGGGACGGCTTCATCAGGTGCAGCAATACCTCGACAATAAAGCCCGTTCCAGTGTCGATTCGCGCTACATTGAAGTTCCTGACAAGCCCTGGCGAGTGATCCTCCGTTATAAGATGACTGCCGTCGATGTTGATTACAACAACAGTCTGGTGGATCCAAACTCCCATAACAGGGTTGACTTGAATTTGCACTTCCAGCCACCGACATCGGCTTCTGTCGGCTTCTGGGTGGGCTACCGAGGCACTGGCATATCCTATTCCTATTCGCTGGCCAAGAATGCAGGCCGCTATTTCTCTTTCAGCAGCACAGGCGCTAAGTACGGCATCAACTTCCGGCTGAGGCGATTCAACACCAACGAAGCATCAGCATCTATCAAAGCCATTGAAAACGGCATCGAAACCATGAGTATGGAAAGCAGTGGTCACATGCGTGCCCCTGTATGGATCCGTTCTGCCTATCTCAATGGATACTATGTGTTCAATGGGCGCCGCTACTCACAGGCCGCCGCCTACAACCAGTCGGTCATTCAGCGACGCTCCGCAGGATCGTTCCTCGCAGGAGCCACCTGGTATCAGTCATCGTTCGATAATTCGGACACGGCCAACAAAGCAATGATTTTCTATTGCAACAACGAGAAGCGCATCAAAATCCACCAAGCCAATATCGGTTTCGGCTATGGCTATAACCTGGTTCCGTTACGTGGCCTTGTCATCAACGCCATGGTCATGCCTACCCTCAGTATCTATAACCGCGTGAAGGTTGAGAGGTACGACTGTAATTACTCACTAACGGACGGTACAGGTGAGATCGACGATTATGGAGAATGGAACGAACAGACACATACATGGGCTAATGGGAAGACTCATAAGCCCCTCGGTCTGGAAACAGGAGCAGACTGGCTCTATAAAATCGGCCTTTGGGACGGTGATTCAGAGACCAACTACGGTAGGGTGCAGTTCAATGTTGACGTTCGACTCGGTCTTGCCTACAACTGGAAGAATTATTTCATAGGTGCTCAGGCTCAGTTCAACCGTTTCTCCTATAAGAAAGGTGAATGCAAGGTCGTCCTCATCGACGGCTATGCCAGACTTGCCTTGGGTGTGAGATTATAGATTGGAAGATATGAAAAAGAAACTGCTGACGAGTGCCCTTGCACTCTTTATATTCGCCATCCCGCTCATGGCCATCGTGAGCGGACGGTCGTTGACTAAAATGCTGAAAGAGCTTAGTACGGAGTTGCAGACGACCTGTCTTCAGCGTTCAGAAGCGCAACAGCGTTTCAACGAGGATTATGAACGTCAGCACCAAAGGATGTTGGACGTCATCTCGAAGTCCAACGAACTCTCCATCCTGCTTTACACACAGGAGCAGGAGATGACCTTCGACCTGGCTTATGCCCTGAAAAAGGTTTCGGCCGAATACAACGATTTCAACAACGACAGAAGGCCCTACGACTATTTCGTCAATAGTCTGGACTACGAAATCGACCGCTATGCCCGTCTGATTGAGGCCCTTCGCCGACTGCCTCCCATGATTCAGGAAATCGAGGAGGAAATCCTGCCTGACAGTCTGCTGTACCGTAACGACTCACTCGACCTGCACATAGCAGCCAACACGGCTTCTTCCTTGGAGAAGGAGGTCATCCAGATTGCCATCAAGGATACAGTCGCCTCACCTTTTGTCTTAGATAAAGAAGGAGAGGTCTATCGTGACTCCTGTATCCGCTATGCCTCTGAACTCCTGAAGATGAACGCTGACAACCGTGCCACCGTGATAGCCGACAGCACTCATTATCAGGAGGCCTACTGGCGCATGCAGGAAGCCTACGACTATGCCCAGGCACGTTACCGGGATCTTGAGAAATACGTCTTCATCAATGGACAGACACCTTTCCTGGACATTATGGCAAATCCCAGCTACTATTGGAACAAGACCAAAGTAGATCTGCATGGACAGTACGATTTCTACGAATTGATGAGAGATGAGTCTGATCCTGATGATAATTCTTTCTTGCAAGATGTTTCCAGCAAGGGTGAGAATGCCTTACTGGTCATTGGCTGTATCTTCCAACTTTTGGTGATGGCCTTCTTCTGGCTGCTGGCTTTACTGATATGCAGGCTGCTTTACCGCTATACCAGACTCAAGCGCTATATTGCCAAAAAGAAGATACCGTTGCTCTCAGTACTGACGGGCACCATCTTGTACTTCCTGGTGTTTGGCTTTTTCTGGGGAGGTGACGAGTATTTCCAGATGGGCGTCAAACACATCAACACATTCCTCTGGCTGCTCATTGCCATCTCTGGATCCTTACTGCTCAGGGTGAAACCAGAACAGTTCAAACCCGGTCTCCAGCTCTATTCTCCTACATTCCTCATCGTGCTGGTCATCATTGTCTGTCGCATCACCTTCATCCCTGATAAGCTGATGGTGCTCTTGTTCCCGCCCATCCTGTTCCTGGTAGTATGGCGACAGTTGTTCTTCTGCATCAGGAATAGCGGTAAGGCCACGTCGATTGACAGCACATTGGGTTGGGTATCGCTGGCCATCTATCTCATCGCCTTTATCTTCTCCTTCTTTGGCTATACCTTTGTGGCTTTGCTCATCCTGGTATGGTGGTATTTCCTCTTGGCAGCCTGGCTTACCGTAGTATGTATTACAGACCTGATGGCCCGATATAAACAACGATGGTTAGACAAGCGCGTGGATGCCATGCGCAATCGTATTACCTACGTGACGGGCGACGACCGTGAGTCACTGCTGTTTGGTGCCACATGGTTCTACGACCTCATCCGTCAGGTGGTTATCCCTACCATTGTACTCCTTTCCTTGCCGCTCTGTATTCGTTTGTCGCTGAGTATCTTCGACTTCGACGACCTGTTCGTGAAATTCTACGAGAGTCCCTTCGTCAATCTCTTTGACAAGGATGGATTTGAAACCCTGCGGGTTTCATGCCGAAGCATCATCTACCTGTTGATACTCTACTATATCCTGCGATACTTCAGCAGGGCCATTCATGCCATTTGGCAATATATCCGCTATGCGGCCTTCATGCGCAAGCACAACCGCACCACCATTCGGGCCAATGAAATCAACCTTTCTTTGGGCAACAGCATTATCAGTGTTCTGTTTTGGCTTCTCTATGCTATGGTGATCATTTCCGTCTGGAAGATCCCAACAGGTTCCCTGGGGCTGATTGCCGGAGGTTTGTCGGCTGGTATCGGTCTGGCGCTGAAGGATGTCATCAACAATTTCATCTACGGCATCCAACTGATGGGCGGACGCCTGAGAGTTGGCGACTGGATTGAGTGCGATGGCATTCGCGGTAAGGTGACAGCCATCAACTACCAGTGCGTACAGGCAGAGACCATCGAAGGCACAGAGATGTCGTTCCTCAACTCGTCGCTCTTCGGAAAGAACTTCAACAACCTTACCCGTAACAACTCGTATGAACTCACCGTCATCACCGTGGGTGTGGCCTACGGCACCGATATCCAACAAGTGCGTAAGGTACTGGTGGAGGCGATGCAGAAGATGCGCACCAAAGACCATTACGGCCGTGAAATTGTCGATCCGAAATACGGTGTATATGTGGTCGTGGGTAACATGAGCGACAGTGCCGTGGATATCAACGTGAAGCAGTTCGTGTTGGTAGCCGAGCGGATCGGCTACGTAGATCGTTCGAAGGAGGTAATCTACGAGGCCCTAAACGCTGCCGGTATTACCATCGCCTTCCCGCAGTGCGATGTTCACCTGATTCAAGAACATGCCAGCAATGATAATTGAGATCAAGTCGCTGCAGGAGCCTGGGGTTGAGGTGTTCGGGACACTGACGGAGGCACAATTGAGGAATCGGTTGGACGCTGAACGGGGCATCTTCATTGCGGAGAGTCCGAAGGTGATCCGCGTGGCGATGCAGGCGGGCTACGAGCCATTGGCATTGCTCTGCGAAAGAAGGCATATCGAGGGCGATGCTGCTGATATCATCGAGCAATGCGGAGACATACCTATTTATACAGGAGAGCGCAAACTACTCTCAGAGTTGACAGGCTACACACTGACGCGTGGGGTGCTCTGTGCCATGAAGAGAAAGGTGGAGCCCGCATTAGGAGATATCCTGAATAATGCGCATCGTATCTGTGTCATCGACTCCGTCTGTGATACGACGAATATCGGAGCCATCTTCCGCTCGGCAGCAGCCTTGGGGATTGATGCCGTCTTACTGACAAGGAGCAGCTGCGACCCACTGAACCGTAGGGCTATCCGTGTGTCGATGGGCAGCGTGTTCTTAGTTCCTTGGACTTGGTTGGATGACTACTCCACCCTACGACAACTTGGCTTCAAGACGGCCGCTATGGCATTGACGGATGATTCGATTCCCCTCGACGATCCCATCCTGAAAGCACAGGATCGACTGGCGATTATCATGGGTACGGAGGGAGATGGTCTGCCTCAAGAGACCATCGCTGCAGCGGATTATGTGGTGAGGATTCC
>JAFYPG010000222.1 GCA_017547605.1 Prevotella sp. | reverse complement strand
TGTCTCGATGATGGAGATGGTGAAGGCCTTACAGCCATAGCCGAGGTCGGCCATGTTGCCGCTCTCCGTCTGGAACAGTTCTCGGGCGGGGTTTTCACAATAGGGCGCAATCAGACGGTAGAGGTGGTTCTCTACGGCCTCGAAGTGCGACTGGCAGTCCCAGAGGGTGTCGTCGGCATCGAAGGCGATGACACGGATATCACGCAGGTCGATCATTTGGCACAATGTGGACAGACGCCCTTGAGCATATAGTTGGCAGAGTGGAGTTCAAAACCTTGCGGCAGCGTGATCTCCGGCAGTTCCACCCCCTCCAGACAATAGGTCTGCTGGCACACCTCACAGAAGAAATGGGGATGCTGATCGTCATCATGGTCATGGTCGTGACTGTGGCAGAGTTCGTACTTCGTGCCATCACCACTGCCCTCGATGGCATGCACCAGATGATGCTCGCGGAAGAGGGTGAGGGCGCGGAACACGTTCGACTTGTCGATCGTGCCAATCCGGTGCTCCAATTCTGCCAGCGACTGGGGCAGCATGGAGGATGCCAAAGCCTTCATCACCACAATGCGGTTGGCCGTGGGTTTGATGTCGTGCTCTTCGAGCAGTCTGACATAGTTTGTTTCTTCCATTTTATTTGTTTTGTCGGCAAAGATACTATATTTTTTGAAGAAAATGAAGGAGTTACAAAAAAAATGTCTATATTTGCAATCTGAATATGAACTAAAAACCGTTTTGTCGTGAACAGGAAAGTGTCTCTTACCCTCAAGATCCTCGGTGGCATCGTTGGTGTTTTTGTGTTGTTGCTGCTGGCAGCGGCCGCATTGTTGAATACGCATGCTGTCCAGAACAAATTGCTGGGCATGGCGACACAACGACTGGAGGAGAAACTACAGACCCATGTAAAGATCGACGACCTGAGCGTGAATGTGTTTACACAGGATATAAACCTGAAAGGTCTTGAGGTGGAGGACCAGCAACAGCAGAAGATGCTGGAGTTGGAACGCCTGTCTGTAAACCTGGATCTTTGGGCACTTCTGGGTAAGAAACTGATTATATCAAAGGCAGATGTTGAGGGCGTTAATGCCAAACTCTATCAGACAAAGGATAGTGTGCCCAACTACCAGTTTATCCTTGATGCTTTCAAGAGCAACAAGCCAAAACAGGAGGTGCCCAAAGAGGAAGCAGAGAAGAAAAAAGAACCCATATCATTGGATATCCATCATGTAAAACTTGCCAGGATAAATGTTCAGTATGATGAGAACATGATCAAGTTGGATGAGGTGAGTTATGATAATAGATGGATTGGAAATCCTTCAAAAACACTAAAAGGACTGCAAGGTAAGTGGGAGTTGCAGACAAAGAAAGGGCCTCAGACCGCGATGTTCAGTCTGGGCTCGATTCTGTTTAAAGAAGACGATGGGGTGTATGGTTTAGAAATAGGAACCCTGCACTTTATTCTCGACAACCATCAGCCTCGCAAAAATACCGGAAAGCCCCATCGCGGTTGGTTCGATGTGGGGCATTTCGATGTGATAGCGGACTTAAAGTTGACGATTGACTATCTTAATAAAGACTCCGTGCATGCAGCACTGACGAATTTTGTGGCCAAGGATTCCCTGACGGGCTTCAACGTAAAGGACTTGCGATTCACCGTAGGAGCCACCAAACAGAGCGCCATGCTAAAAGATATCGTCGTTCAGCAAGAGAGTACAATCCTGAAGTTCGACAGTGCTTCTATCGTATTGCCCAGCAAGAAGGAAGGACGAAGATTCTCGTTCCAGACCTCTCTCATCAAGGGGAAAACACAACTGAAGGACATCTCTCGTCCTTTCGCACCAGTACTGAGAGACTTTACGATGCCTCTCGAACTGAGTGTGTTGTTCAGCGGCACAGACTCAACGTTGGCATTCAGAAACATCGAAGTGCATACGCCTGATCAGCGTCTGAAGATTAATGCCTTTGGAGATATCTCAGGACTGAAGAAGAAAGAGGATCTGAATGTACATTTCCATGTAAACAAGATGACGGCCAAGGGTAAGGTGAAGCAGGAGATTATCAACCAGTTCAAAGGCAAGAAGATGATGATGACACAGTTGGATGCACTGGGCGATCTTACGGTTATGGGCAATATCAACGTCTTCTATCGTCGTGAGGCTTTCGACGGGAACGTGAAATCTGCTGTTGGAGGATTAAGTTTCAATTTTGCCATCGACGAGAACACTAAATACCTGACGGGACATGCTGAGACAAAGTCATTCCATCTGGGCCAGGTGTTGAATATGAAAGATATTGGTAAGGTTGGATTAAATGGCAACTTTAAGATCGATATTGATAAGAAGCGTACTGCTCGTATGCGCAAACAGACAGGCGGAAAGTTGCCTTTTGGTAATGTAAATGCAACGCTTTATGAGGTCAGTTACAAGAAAATCAAGGTCAAAGACCTGTTGGTGGATATCAAGTGTAAAGGTGGTCTCGTAGAGGGTAATGTCAGCCAAAAGAACAAAGGACTTGACTGGGCTTGTGATTTCTCTTTCACTGATATTGATAAACTGGGTAACATCAAGATCAAGCCTAAGGTCAAGGTGAAGATTAAAGATATCTTCAAGAAGAAGGACAAGAAGAAAAAGGATAAGAAAGCTAGTGAGTAGCAATGGAGTCTGCAGGAGTATTAGCAGGAACTTTAGTTGCTGGGATGCTATCTCTGACATTCGCTTTCTTTTGTGAACTACTGTCTGTAGCATGACTGACAGGCTTCTGGATACCGTTGGTCTGGGTCAGGAACTTCACGTAATTCGAATAAGTATGTCTGGAGTAGGCCTTGAAGATGTTGTTGGCAAAGAGAATATCCGTGATACGGTTCTCGTTGACGTAATCCACCATGTTCTTTGTGAAGTAACGTGAGTCGATGACGAAGATATCCTCAAAGGAATAGAAGAGATAGCCTGGCAGGGCATTGCCGAAACTGTCCTTGAGGATCATCAGCCGCCGTCCGTTGTGGGTAGAGGTCTTGACATGGGTGATCCTCGTGTCACTGCCCATAAAGGTGCAGTACGCACCACCGCTGCCATCCTTGTACTTATAGAAGAAGATGCTCTTATAGGGTCGTCCCATGCCGATGACACGGTAGTCCTTGTCGATGGTATAGTCGATATAGGTCGTCGTATAGGTCACGTCGCGCGGCACGTAATAGACGAAGTCCTCCGGAGCCTCCTTGACAGAGATATCCTTGGAGTAGCCGTACATACTGCCGACATACCCATGAACCACCTTACGGTCATAACTCGACAAGTCGCGGAAGGGTACGCCGGCCACCTGTGCGAACTTCTCGGCGGCATAGTAGGCTCCGAGAGGTGCCCAGTGGTGGTCGGTGCGCAGGAAGATATCTTCACCGGCGTGTTTGCCCAATGTCTCATAGATATCCACGGGTGTCACGTCGGGCGAGAGGTGACGGATCACATTGTCGATCGTGGGCCGTTGCGGGTTGGTGCGCTTGCGCATCTTCTCCGGACAGTAGTATTCCACGGAGGTGGGGATGACCATGCAATAGACATGCACGTCGGGGAAGGTCTCCTTGTATTTGTTGGCGGCCTCGGCATAACCTGTGCATCCCTTGCCAGACCCGCCGTAGGCCATCAGAGCGCGCACGTGTTCGCCTGTACCTACGATGATAATGCCCGCATTCGCGATCTTGGCGTTCTCGTCGGCGGTGACATGGTTCTCGTAGTTGTAAGTCGAGTCTACCAGATTCTCTAAATCTTCTTGGTCTGCTGGTTCTCCTACTTCTGCCAGGTCTTCCAGGTCATCAGAGGTGTCTGGCTCGGCAGCGTGGAAGGTGATATGCTCCTCGCCAGTATCCAGGCGGATGAGATCCTTTACCTGCATGCTGAGCCACATGAAACGGTCGCGGAAGGGTTCGCTATCGCTGAACCACGATGATACCTCACTGGTGAAAGAGCCGTCGAACAGTTTTTCTGGTGTCCATTCAGGAAAGACTGCCAGTTCGCGCTTCTCCAACTCGGAGAAGGTGCTGCGCGGGAAGGTGTTGAACACCACCGCGAAGGCTGCGAACAGCAGACCGAAGAGGGCGATATAGGCTTTACTGAATCTCATGACTGGCGGTTCGTTTTTGGGTGAGATAGCGCTCATAGGCCTGTACGGTCTTCGGGGATGAGGCGTGGATCAGGTTGTTCGCAAAAAGGATATCCGTGATGCCGTGGGTTTTCACGAAGTCGATCATGTTCTGTAGGAAGTAACGGCAATCCACGACGTGGATCTCTTCAAACGAAGAGAAGAGGTTTGATGGCAGGGCGTTGCCATAACTGTCTTTGAGGATGAGCAGCCGACGGCCGTTCCTGGTCTGTGTGACGACACTCGTGGTATTCAAGTCGCCCCCCATGAACACACAGTAGGCGGCACTGTTGCCATCTTCGTAATCGCGGAAGAAACTGAAGGACTCCGGTTCACTGGCGGTAAGCCAACTGATTGTCCGGCGATGTCTCTTACGACCGACTCGCTTGGATACCTTTTTATATATAATACGTGTGGCAGAGTAGTTGCTGTCGCGCGGCACGTAATAGACAAAGTCCTCAGGCGCCTCCTTGACGGCCCTGTCACGGGAGAAGGTCCACATGCTGCCCACATAGTCGTGGATGACGCGTGGCTCGTATGCCGACAGATCCTTGAAATCCACGTCGGCCACCTTGGCAAATGTCTGGGCGGCATAATAGGCGCCGAGGGGTGCCCAGTGATGATCCGTACGGGAGTAGATTGGTTCCTCCGCATGGGCTTGCAGGGTGTCGAAGATATCCACAGACTTGACGTCTTTCGGAAGGTTTGAAAGGATATTCCTGATGGCTGGGCGCTCGGCATCTGTCCATGCCTTGGCGGAATCTGGACAATAGAAGGCCACGGCATTGGGAATCACCATACAATAGACGTTCGCTTCGGGGAATGTGCGCTTATATTTGTTCACGACGCCAGCGTATGCCGTACCATTCTCATAGTTGGCCTTGTAAGGTTCGATGGCGCGAACGGTTTTCCCCGTATCGACGAGGATAATGCCACTGCGCACACGGCGGACGGGTTGCGCCGTCATCAACAGGGTGACGGAGAACAACAGGAGGATGGTCGCTATATATCGTTTCATGTTCTGAATCGGTTTAGAATCGGGTGTAGATAAACGCGTTGTTGGTGGCTCCTACCAGGAGGGACACGCTAAGCACGAGGAGCACGACGGAGAGGATGAGCCTTGTGCAGAAGATGATGGTCTCGCGCATGGCACTGCCCTCGGCTGTACACAGTTGCAGCATGTTGAAAGCAAAACTGCGGAGTGGCATACAGAACAACAGACTGACGACCCATAGCCAACAGTTGTCTGTCAGGGCCGTGATGGTCACGAAGTCATGGAGTATGCCCGTCTGTCCGAAGGCGGTCTTGAAGAAATGTATCATCCGGCTGCTGTCGTCGAAATAGAAGATACCCCAGCCAATGACCACCAGTGCCAGACTGTAGAGGTGGAGCAGGGGGGCTGGAATATATTTCTGTACGCGCAGGAGCGTGTATTTCTCCAGTGTGACGATGAGACCGAAGTAGATACCCCAGATAATGAAGTTCCAACTGGCTCCGTGCCACATACCCGTGAGGAACCACACTACGAGAATGTTCAGTGCCTGATGCTGGCGGTTGCCACCCATGGGAATATACACATAGTCGCGGAAGAAACTGCCGAGTGAGATATGCCAGCGCCGCCAGAAGTCGGTGATGGAGTTGCAGCAATAGGGATGGCGGAAGTTCTCGTTGAAGTGAAAACCCATGCAACGCCCTAAGCCAATGGCCATATCCGAGTAACCCGAGAAGTCGAAATAGATCTGTAGGGTAAAGGCGATGATACCCACCCAGGCCCCGGAGGTCGTCAGATCCTGCATCCCACCAGCGAGGAACTGGTCGGAGATCTCCGAGAGTTGGTTGGCGAGGATCACCTTCTTGCCCAGTCCGATCATGAAACGGTAGATGCCGTCGGCAAGGTCACGTGAGGTGACGTGGCGGTCACTGATCTCCCGTGCCACCGTGTTATAGCGTACGATAGGACCCGCGATGAGTTGTGGGAACATGGAGATATAGAGCAGCAGGTTGCCGAAGCGGTGCTGGGCTGGTGCCTCCCTGCGATACACATCAATCAGGTAGGAGATGGACTGGAACGTATAGAAACTGATACCTATCGGCAGGGAGATCTTCGGGTCAGCCACTGGAATACCGATGGCCGTCAGTTGTTGGGCGAAGAAACTCAGGTATTTGAAGGTGCTAAGGATGAGGATATTTCCCGCCAGTCCGGTGATGAGAGCCCAGCGTCGTGCTCCTCCTGACAGACGGTCGATACCAAGTCCTGCCAAGTAGTTCACCAACACACAGAACAGCATCAGGAACACATAGACAGGCTCTCCCCAGGCATAGAAGATCAACGAGAAGAGCACCAGAACTGTGTTTTGCAACGTATGGCTGCGCTGCAAGGATCCTGCAGACAACTGCCTGTCAAACCACGTGCCTGCCAGATAGCACAGGGCGAAGGCCGGCAGGAAGACGAAGAGGAAAAACAGGTCTGAGAATACCATGGTTGTTTATCTGGTTGATGGTTGCAAGAGGTTGGTTATTTGTTGGGCGATGTATGTCCCTACCAGTCGAGCACCCGCCTCTGAGGTATGGGTGCCGTCAATGGTAAGATGGTATTTTACTTTCTCCTTGGCGGCGTCGATGCCCCCATTCTTATCCAGTCGGATCACGCTGAGTCCCATCCGTCGTCCACAGTCCTCGATGATGTCGCTGGCTTTGGTGATGTTCTCTGTGCCTGCTGCCACCGACTGTAGCGGGGTAAACAGGATAATCCGCGCCTCGGGATAAGCGGCCTTCAGCAATTCACAGCCGTAGCAAACGGATTCTGTCAAGGTGAGAACCTCATTGACAGGACGGTCCGTGATTGTGCAACAGTCTGTGGAGCATGCTTTACAGACAGACCTCGACAGTGCCTTGGGTCTGGCTTTCGTAAACCAGGCATCATTGGTTCCTGCGAGGATCAGAATGAGTTGGGGCGTATGTTGGATGCCGCTATCGATGGCTTCCTGCAAACGGCAGATCTGGTTGTAGATCACGTTATCGTTGCCTAACACCTCGATATTCTCCTGTGTGTTACGGCGTGTCTGCGGGGTGTTCGTCCATGTAGCACCGCTACGGGCATAACTCTTGCAAGTCGTGGGCTGGACAACATCCTTGAACCATTTGTTCCACCCTTGCGGTTGGTCGCAGTCGTCACCGCCAATCCATGTGTTTGAATCACCAAGGATCACGACGTGCAACGGCTTTTGCGCAACCGTTGTCAAAGCCATCATCATAGGAAAAACGAGTGAAAGTAACAGCCTCATCAGTTATGGTTCTCTAAATACGGCCGCAAAGTTACAACTATTATCTGAAAAATAAGTTGTTCTGATTAAAAAAGTTGCCTGATCACTTCCACAACGCGTGCCAACTCCTCGTTTGTCAGTGATGGGTACATGGGCAGGGAGAAGATTTCCTTAGCGGCACATTCTGTTTGGGGGAGGTCTCCTGTTTTCCAACCCAGATACTCGTAAGCCTTCATGGTGTGGATGGGCCAGGGGTAACTGATGTTGACGTGGATATTGTTTTCACGTAGTTTTTTGATGATTTCATCGCGTTTTGGATGGCGTACTACATAGAGGTAATAGGCATGGCGACCGTATGAGGCTTCTTTTGGAAGAATGAGTCCAGTGTCAGCAAGTCCCTCTTGGTAGAGAGTTGCAATCTCTCTGCGACGATGGATATATTGTTCGATTTTGGGTAGTTTGGTCAGCAGGAGGGCAGCTTGGAGTTCGTCTAAGCGCGAATTATAACCATGTTCATTGGCATAATAGGTCGTCTCAGCCCCATAGAAGCGTAACCTACGGAGGTGTTGAGCCAATGCTTCGTCGCTGGTGTTCACCATACCGCCGTCGCCATAGCCACCGAGGATCTTGGTAGGATAAAACGATGTGGTAGAAATGTCGCCCATACTCCCGGCCTTCCTGCCTTTGTATTCTGCTCCATGTGCCTGAGCGCAATCCTCTACCATGTACAGATGATGCCTTTTGGCGATATCGAGTAGGGGATCCATATCAACGCACTGGCCGTAGAGGTGAACGGGTAGGATGGCCTTCGTCTTAGGTGTAATGGCAGCCTCTACTTTCGTCACGTCCATCAGGTAGGTCTCAGGGTCGATATCGACGAACACGGGTGTGGCACCTGCGGTGACAATGGCCGATACCGTGGGGATGGCCGTATTCGAAACGGTAATCACTTCGTCGCCTTCACCCACACCTAAGGCATGGAGGGCCAGGGTGATAGCATTGGTACCGTTGTCGCAGCCCACACCATACTTCACGCCGATATAGTCACTATAGGCCTGTTCAAAATCCCTTCCCTTCTGTCCGAGGATTAACGTGCCAGACTCAAATACCTCTGCGACGGCTCTCAGAAGCTCGTCCTTGGTTTCGGCATACTCCTTCAGGTAGCCCCATACTCCTATTCTTTCCATCTTATATCTTATTTGTCCGAATCAAATGTTATTGGCCAGTTTTACCTTGTACCAGCCTGTTTGTATCATGCCGCGCATAGCCAGATAGACGATCATAGCCAGCCAGAGCGCGTGATTTCCCATGATGCCCTGTGCTGCTTCATAGACTACAAAGAACAGCAGAGCTGAAACAAACGATGAGATGAGCATCCCCCGTGTGGCCGTGATACCGATAAACACACCATCCCAGATAAAGGCAGTCGCACCAGCCACAGGGATGAGCCACACCCACCAGAGATAATCGTGGGAGGCAGCGAGCACCTGTGTCTCGTCTGTCAGGATGGTGACGATCCATGAGCCGGCAACGACATAGACCAATGTATATAACAAGGTGACGCCCGCTGCCCAGAGGAACAGATGGTGAAGTGTTTCCCTGAAGGCTTCTCCGTTTTTGGCACCGTAAGTCTTTCCACCCAAAGCCTCTCCAGCATAGGCGAAGCCATCCATGAAATAGGAAAAGAACAGGTAGAGTTGCATCATCACTGTGTTGACGGAAAGGATCACGGCCCCACTACGGGCACCTGCCGAGGTGAAAAAGAGGTTTACCGCCACCAGACAGAGCGTACGCAGGAAGATGTCGCGGTTCACGTTGAAGAACCTTCCCATCGCCTCGCGGACGAATGTTCCTTTCATCACCAGATGGCGGCGCAGACGACCATAATAGTTTATCAGCAACCCTAACGCCACGATGAAACCGGCATATTGTGCGATGACCGTTCCCAAGGCCACCCCTTCGATCTTCATACCGAAACCATAGACGAGTGTCAGACTGGCAAGGATATTCACGATGTTCTGCATGATGCTGATAAACATCGGGATGCGCGTGTTCTGCATGCCGATAAACCAGCCAGAGAGACTGAACAGTCCTAAGGAGGCTGGTGCTCCCCAGATGACGATATAGAAATAGGTGGTGGCGAAGGGTGCCACGTCGGGTGTGGGACCTATCAACCAGAACATCAGCCAGCGCAGTGGCTCCTGACAGATGATTAGCAGTAGGGCTATACCAAGGGCTACAGCCAAAGCACGGATTAGGAGGCGTATTACCTCCGTCAGATCCCGACGTCCCAGTGCCTGTGCCGTCAGTCCGCTCGATCCCATGCGCAAAAAGCCAAAGAGCCAATACACGAGGTTGAAGATCATCGACCCTACGGCCACTGCCCCGATATAGGCCGCACTCCCCATGTGGCCCACGATGGCCACGTCGATCATCCCCAATAGCGGTACGGTGATGTTCGACACGATGCTTGGCAGGGCAATTTGCAGGATTTGACGGTCTCGGATATTCATTTTCGCTGCAAAGTTACGCTTTTTATTTTATTTTTCGTACCTTTGCAGCCAAAATTACAGAATCATGAATATTGAAGCATTGATCAGCAAGGCTGCACAGGATGCCGTGAAGGCTCTCTATGACATGGATGCCACGGAGAAAATGGTGCAGTTGCAGAAGACGAGAAGTGAGTTTGAGGGAAACCTGACATTGGTGGTCTTCCCATTCGTGAAGGTGGCTAAAAAGAGCCCCGAACAGACGGCCCAGGAGATTGGCGAATACCTGCAGCAGCATTGTGCGGCTGTGGAGAAGTTCAACGTGGTAAAGGGTTTCCTGAACCTCAGTGTGGGCGACGGTGCCTGGCTGCAACTGTTGGAGGCCATCAACCAGGACGACCACTTCGGCACGAAGCAGGCCACAGAGGATTCTCCCCTTGTGATGATTGAATATTCCTCTCCAAATACCAATAAACCTCTTCACCTGGGTCATGTGCGCAACAACCTGCTCGGCTGGTCGCTGGCCAAGATCATGGAGGCCAATGGCAATAAGGTGGTGAAGACCAACATCGTGAACGACCGTGGTATCCATATCTGTAAGTCGATGTTAGCCTGGCTGAAGTGGGGCAACGGTGAAACGCCCGAGTCCAGTGGCAAGAAAGGTGACCACCTGATCGGTGACTACTATGTAGCCTTCGACAAGCATTACCGCGATGAAATCAAGGAACTCGTGGCTCAGGGCATGGATGAAGAGAAAGCCAAACAGGAGGCTCCGCTGATTAAGGAAGCCCACGAGATGCTGGTGAAATGGGAACAGAACGATCCTGAGGTGCGTGCCCTCTGGGAGAAGATGAACAGTTGGGTCTATGCAGGCTTCGACGAGACCTACAAGAAGATGGGCGTCTCGTTCGATAAGATTTATTACGAGAGCCAGACCTATCTGAAAGGTAAGGCCAAGGTAGAGGAAGGGCTCGCCAAGGGACTCTTTGAGCGTCACGAGGATAATAGCGTCTGGGCTGATCTCACCAACGAGGGATTAGATCAGAAACTGTTGCTGCGTAGCGATGGAACCAGCGTTTATATGACGCAGGATATCGGTACCGCTGAGATGCGCTTCCAGGATTTCCCTATCGACAAGATGATCTACGTCGTGGGCAACGAACAGAACTACCACTTCCAGGTGCTCTCGATCCTGCTCGACCGCTTAGGTTTCAAGTGGGGTAAGGAACTCGTACATTTCTCATACGGTATGGTGGAACTGCCCAACGGTAAGATGAAGTCGCGTGAGGGAACAGTGGTGGATGCCGATGACCTGATGGCGCTGATGGTGGAAGATGCCCTGAAAACCTCGATGGAACTGGGGAAATTCGACGATATGAGCGAGGAAGAGCGTAACGAGATTGCCCGTATCGTGGGTATGGGTGCCCTGAAGTACTTCATTCTGAAGGTCGATGCCCGTAAGAACATGCTCTTCAATCCCGAGGAGAGTATCGATTTCAACGGTAATACAGGCCCCTTCATCCAATATACCTATGCGAGAATTTGCTCAATACTTCGCAAATTCAGAAGTGAGAAGTTAGAGGTGAGAGGTGAGAGATTACCTCAATCCTCAGAGAATGATCTGCAGCAAGACATTTCTCTCACCTCTCACCACTCACCTCTCACCACTAAAGAGATCGAACTGGTTCAGAAGATGAACGAGTTCGGTGCTGCTGTCGAACAGGCAGGTAAGGATTATTCACCCAGTGGCATCGCCAACTACTGCTACGAACTGACGAAGGTATTCAACCAGTTCTACCACGACTACTCGATCCTGAACGAGCCCGATGAGCAGAAGAAGGCTGTCCGCCTCGTGCTGGCCAAGAATGTCGCTAAGATCATCAAGAGTGGTATGGGACTGCTTGGCATCGAGGTGCCTGAGCGCATGTAACAATCATGTAATAAGCCGAAACAAGCCGATGCCCAAACTCGTTAATCCCCCTTCTGACCGTCATGACACCGTACTTCCCCTTCCGATGGAAGTGCGGGCCGACGCGTGGGCGGTGGATGCGGCTTGTTCTGGTAATCCTGGTCCTATGGAATATCAGGCGATAGACCTGCAGACAGGCTATCAAGTGTTTCATTACGGCCCCGTTCATGGTACTAATAATATTGGCGAGTTCTTGGCGATTGTCCATGCCCTCGCCCTTTGTTGGCAAAAGGGCTTGTCCGATAAAACCATCTATTCCGACAGTTACAATGCCATTCTCTGGGTGACGAAGCGGAAGTGCAAGACAAAGTTGGAGCGCACGCCACAGACGGAACAACTCTTCCAGATTATCGCCCGTGCCGAAAACTGGCTCCAGACGCATAATTTCCGTAATCCCATCATCAAATGGGAGACTCAGAAATGGGGCGAAGTGCCTGCCGACTTCGGTAGGAAATAAGACTTACAAACGGCTGTAAGTCACGATCACATGATCGTCAAACTGCTGTTCACTTGTTACTTTTACGTTTGCAGGGATCTGCGGGGCTCGGGTGCCGTCATTGACGGTGAGCGTTAAATTGGTTTCTACACGGATCTCATCCCACAGGTTTTGCATTAGGAAAGAACGGAGCGTCGTGGCACCACCCTCGACGATGAGCGACTGGATATGGTGGGCGTGCAGACTCTCTAAGTTCAGGGGATGTGCATGGTCGATAACCAATCGCTTGGGATCAGGGCCATTCCACTCACTGACGTTCAGTTGCGGATGGTCGCGCTCCTCGGTCACACGCCCCACCAGAATCGCATCCTCTTCAGCACGTAGTTTGTGGGAGAGCATCTTCGTGAAGTCGGAAGATATCTGTGTCGGTTGATAGTGGTCGTCAATAAAACCGTTGGCCGTCTGAGCCCATTTCAGGATGATATAGGGACGTTGTTCCCGATGGAATGTGAAAAAACGGCGGTTGAGTGCCTGACATTCTGCTTCGAGCACGCCCACTTCAACCTCGATGCCCGCCTCGCGCAGTTTACGGATGCCACGGCCCTGTACTTCCGCGAATTCATCGATACAACCTACGACCACACGGCGTACACCTTTCTGAATAATCAGGTCGGCGCAGGGCGGTGTCTTGCCGTAGTGCGAACAAGGCTCCAGACTGACGTAGATGGTCGCCTCTTTCAGTAGCGGCTCATCTTCTGCACGTACTGAAGCAAAGGCATTCACCTCAGCGTGGCCTTGGCCACAACGCACATGATAGCCCTCACCGATAATCCGTCCGTCTGCACTCACGATCACGGCTCCCACCATGGGGTTAGGCTTCGCATTCTGTTGTCCGTTCTTGGCCAGTTGAATGCACCGTCGCATATATTTTTCGTCCTCTGTCATCACTTTTTTACCTTTTTACTTTTTTACCTTTTTTCTTTTTCTTATCTTTGTACCCGCTATGACATACGAAACACTTTGGCACAGACTGACTGATCTTTATGAGGCTGATGAGGCAAAGGCCATCGTCCGCTGGGTGCTGGACGTGCGCTTTGGCATGTCATTAGCAGATATTCTTTGCGGCAAAGTTACGGAATTATCCGCAAACGACCAAGAAGAACTCGAAAAAATCGTGCAAAGACTGGAGAAAGGGGAGCCCGTACAATATATAATAGGTGTGGCAGACTTCTGCGGACGACAGTTCCATGTATCGTCAGGTGTGCTCATCCCCCGTCCTGAGACTGCCGAACTCTGCCGCTGGATTACCTCACACGGGGACAGGCACGCTGTGAGGTCCGACGACCTCACAGCGTGCCT
>JAFYPG010000221.1 GCA_017547605.1 Prevotella sp. | reverse complement strand
GAGTGTAGAATCCGTAATCTGAGAAGCGTTGGCATGAAAAGTTTCCAAGCAAGAAAAGGTCACGCACTTTATCGTCAACACCATCAAGCGGCATTTCATAGAGTGCATCCAATTCTTCTTCTGTCAGGTATAACTCGGCCTTCTTCTCATTGTCCTTTACCACTCGTTCTTTCCATACTTTCAGGGACACGGCATTGCTGTTGATGCCTTCTTCGGCTGCTAGATTGCAAAGTTTCCTGAAACAAGTCACGTTTTTGGAAATGGTCTTGGGCATCATACCTTTCTTCTCCAAGAATGTGGAGAACTTATCTGCAAACGGCTTAGTGATATCATCAAAAGTCATATCTGCCGGGGCGTACTCACGAAGGTATCTGCCGAAACTTACCCAGACGGTCACAGAAGAATCTTCATAATGTTCCCCATTATGATGAAGAATGTCCTTGTTCTTGATGCCATTCAGAAAGTACTCATAGAACCCGATGATTGATTTCATGGCATGTTTCTTCTCTGCAAGTTTTTCTTCACGTTCCTGCCGTTTCCTATCTGCAATGTCCTTAAAGACAATCTTCTCGACTGCCGCATTCAATATCATTGAGTTGATAGGGGAGTTCCCATCTTCTACGACATAATGCACATCATCGATATCTATTCCATTAACGATAGCATCATTGATGGATGCCTCTATCATATCCAGCTTGTCAGATAGTGCTTTGCCATCCTCTGTCTGACGATAGCTCTCCCAAATTTTGGGAGACTTGTTGACACGTTCCCATGTCTGGATGTCCACTGGTACATTTGTACACACCAATGCTCTTATCTTGGGGGTACGCTTGCGTACTTCTATATATAAGTTCGCGCGACCCTTTGTTTCCTTTGTCCTAAGAAAGTATTTTTTAGCCATGTTTTCTTTGTTTATGATTATCGGTTGCAAAGGTACAAAATAATTTTGAATTGATGGAACATTGATGGAACATTTTTAATTCTTCGTGGATTTTTGTGAAACTTAAAAAATCTGCAAATAATTATACTTTGCTGATATTCAGTATATTACAGCAACTTTGCAGGATCACTAAAAATTATTATGACGGTTCGAGTCCGTCCGGGCACCCCAGGGGAATCTCAGCAGTGAGGTTCCCTTTTTTATTTCCAGATGAATAGCAAGATGAATAAAGGACTGATCATAGCGTTATGAAAAAGGTTGTATTGTTTTTTGTTGGTCTCATGACCCTGCTGGCTTGTCAGAAAGATCAGGAGGCTGGGTATATCGTCCAGGTATCACTGGGCGGGTGGCATTCGCCGGACTATACGGCAGAGCAGATTATAGGCCGTATCGACACCGTGAGTCAACTGATACCTGTGCAGAAGGTGATTATCGGATGGAGTCAGGACAAGGAGATTTACCGTCAGGTGGGCGAGTACCTTCATGACAGGGACATCCGCATGCTGTTGTGGCTGCCGGTTTTTGCTGAGACGGAGGAGGTGTGTGAGAACAGTCCCGCAGTAGATCTGTGGGGGCAGGTGCCAGCCAACTACGACCTGGCAGCAGGTGAGGGCTTCCGCTTCAACTGTCCCTCGGATCCGCAGAATACCGCTAACGTGGTGGCCATCTATGACCGGTTGTTCAGCGATTGTGGCTTCGACGGCGTGTTCCTCGACCGCATCCGCACTCAGTCGTTCGTGGGTGGGTTGAGCGGTGTCCTCGGCTGTGGTTGTCCGCTCTGTGTGAAACGTTATGCTGCTGAAGGAGTCGATATCCAGACGGTAAAGTCAGAATATGAGACCCTAGGTGATGCCTTTTTCTCCGTCAGCGGTTATACGCCTACTGAGGGTTTCAATTTTGAAAACCCTGTTGCCGCTGCTTTCTTCAAGGCTAAAGGCCATGTTGTCAGTGCTTCGGTGGCAGCCGTCGCCGATAGTCTCCGTAGTCGTGGATTGGAAGTGGGCATGGATCTGTATGCACCTTTCATGGCACCTTTCGTGGGGCAGGACTATGCCCTCCTTGCCGGTCATGCGGACTTTATCAAGCCCATGCTGTACCGTCAGACCTTTGCACCGGCAGGAATGGGTTTTGAGTATGAACTTCTTAGGAAAGCCCTTCCGGCTGCTACAGGATATCCCACTTTTAAGATGGATGTGGATTTCCTACATTTACAATTAGAGGCCATGGAGCCCTATTCCTGTGGCAAATATCCTGGCATCGAGATCAATTACCGCGAAGTGGTTGCCCCCACTTCGCCGGCATACATCTCAGAATCCCTGAAAGCCGTACTGGGTCACTGTTTCGACGGAGCGGTCCTTTCATGGAACATCATGGAGGCTCCCCTGAGCCATCTTGAGCCTCTGAAGCAGTAAGATTTAGTGATGTATTAGCGCTTTTTTCGGAAAAACCTTGCCTGAATCTCACTATTTTCGTACCTTTGCAGCCGTGAACGTGAAAACAAGGAGACATATCGCTTCATGGGTGCTGTTGGCAGTGTTTCTGCCAATGCTCATCCTGTCGTCGGTTCACGTACACGAGACGACAGCATCTATCAGTTATGAATGTAGCGGATGCGTACAGCATCACTGTCACGGACATCTCGGCGAAATGACAACCTCGATGCACGCCTGCGTGCTCTGCCAGTTCCTAACGCTCTCGTTCGTGGCAGCCGCTATTTTTGCTGTTGTATTATATAATAAGGTTAACGAAATTCACTTTGCCCAGCGCTGGAGCGTTATCCTGCTCAAGGCCTGTGGCGTCATTACGCTCCGTGCGCCCCCTTTTTGAATGAGATTATTCCATCACAAATAATTTCGTTCAAAAAACCAATATAGCATGATCAATTTGTTGCTGGCTGTGGCGCTATATGCGTCAGCACCAGCCGATACTACTATCACGCTCGGCACTGTCACAGTGACAGGTCAGCAGCGTCGTAACTACCAGATGCGTTCGTCGCAGACGGAAGTGCAGATTAGTCGTGAGTTCCTTCAGCAGAACTTTGCAGGCAGCCTGATGCAGACGCTTGAGGGTATCCCGGGCGTGAAGGCGATGGCGATAGGCAGCGGACAGTCGAAACCCACCATCCGCGGCCTAGGTTTCAACCGTCTGGCCGTAGCAGAAGACGGCATCAAGCACGAGGGACAGCAATGGGGCGATGACCACGGACTGGAGATCGACCAGTTCGCCATCGACCGTGCGGAGGTAATCAAAGGTCCTGGGGCTCTGCTCTATGGCAGCGATGCCATCGGCGGGGTACTCAGCCTTTACACCAATCATGTGCCTACGGAGAAATTCAGTGGTAGCGTACAACTGTTCGGATGCTCGAACAATGAGCAGTTAGGACTTTCGGCGAAGATCGGCGGCCGTCTGGGGTACTGGTTCTATCGTGCCAACGCCACGCTGATAGACTATGCTGATTATAAGGTGCCTACGGACAGCATACAGTACTACTCCTACTGGATCAAATTGAAAGACCAGCGCCTGCGTAATACAGCAGGAAGTGAACGCGACGGTAGTGTGATGCTGGGTTATGCAGGCTATAACTTCCATACCGATATGCGTGTGTCGGATAGTTACGCGAAGAGCGGTTTCTTTGCCAACGCCCATGGTCTGGAGGTGAGGCTCTCGGATATCGACTATGACCATTCGCGCCGTGACATCGATTTGCCTTATCAGTGGGTGAACCACCTGAAGGTACTCAGCCATACCACATGGCGTAACGATGTGACCTCGCTCGAACTGAATCTCGCCTATCAGAACAACCTGCGCGAGGAACGTTCGGAGCCCGTCAGTCACGGATATATGCCGCAGCCAGACAACTCGCTGGAGAGACGCTTTGACAAAAGCACCTATACGGCTGGCATGCAACTGCGACGTACCCTGGGCAACCATGAGTTGCGTGGTGGTCTGAGCGGTGAGTATCAGCACAACCGCCGTGGGGGCTGGGGTTTTATCATCCCCGACTTTGAGACATTGAGTCTGGGCGGGTTTGTGATGGATCGCTATACTGTCAGTGAGAACCTGATTCTGAACGCTGGTATGCGCTATGATTACGCCATGACGCATATCCACGGTTATCAGGACTGGTACAAGACGCCTGTGGATGGCGATTCCGTCTATATCGAGCGTTCGTCAGATATGCGCCGCCATTTCAGTAGTCTGACATGGTCGGCGGGTGTCAACTACAGCACAGGTCTGTGGGTGATGAAGGTGAATGTGGGCAAGAGTTTCCGAGTACCCATCCCCAAGGAGTTGGGTGCCAACGGTATCAACTACCACATCTTCCGCTACGAGCGCGGTAACCCGGATCTCGACCCGGAGGAGTCGTATCAGGTGGATGCCAGCATCAGCTGGGGCAATGATGACTGGGAGGTGCAGGTAGATCCTTACCTGAACTACTTCCCCAACTACATATACCTGAATCCTACGTCGCAGTATGTGGAAGGTCTGCAGTTGTATAACTACACCCAGGCCAAGGTGTTGCGCTATGGACTGGAGGCGCAGGTAAAATGGCAGTTTGCTGAACATTGGCAGGCTCACGCAGAGGGTGAATATCTCTATGCCCGTCAGGAGTCGGGTGAGAAAAAGGGCTATACACTGCCCTTCAGTACCCCATGGTCGATAGATACTGGCGTGAGATATATCTTCGAAAGCAAGGGAAAGGGGTTTGTTGGTTTGAGTGCTCACATTGTAGGCGCCCAGAACGAGATTGTTCCCCCAGAAAAGCCCACTGATGGGTATTGGACGCTGAACCTTTCGGCAGGAAAGGACTTCCTGTTGGGTAGTACGACACTTCATGTGGCGCTCCATGCAGATAATCTGCTGGACCGCCGCTATTACGATCACACCAGTTATTACCGTCTCATCGACGTGCCTGAGCCAGGGCGCAACTTCTCGCTGATGGTGGGACTGGAGTTCTAACTACATTAAACATTATACATTAAACAATAAAGAATTAACGACAATGAAGAATTTGAAATATATAACCCTGATGATGGCTCTCGTGTGTGTGCTCTCTCTTGGTCTTATCTCATGCAGCAGCGATGATGACGATAATACCCCTGCACCATCTGTCGTGATGGATGAGGCAAATATCGAAGACAGCGAGATCTGTGTCAAGGCAGATGTCTATGCTCCTGGACGTACCAAGGCCATTCAGATCACCATCACTGATGCCACGGGTAACACCACCAAGGTCATAAAGGACGTTTCTGATGCCAAGTATATCGATGTGCTGAATATTGATGGTTTCCATTTGCATGTTGATATTGACGGTAAGGGTATTGTCGTGGGCGACCTGTTGAATCTGAAGGTGACAGACGCCAATGGCAAATCAACCATTGGTCGGAAGAACATTACCGAGGAAGAAGATGACGATGAATAAACCATATATGCAAATGAAGAATACCTATTTATCTCTTATACTGCTGTGCGCACTTAGTGCGTGCAGCAGTTCTGACGACAACGAGAAGAAGGACATGACCTATCCAGAGATCTCTGACAAAGGCATCGTGGCTGTTCCCACTGACTGCGAAGTGTTCAAGCGTGGTGAGGTTATCCCCTTGAATTACCTATTTACTGATGATACGGAACTGGGATCCTACAACATCGAGATCCATAACAATTTCGATCACCACACCCACAGTACCTCGTCAGTGGAATGTCCGATGGATGAAAAGAAGAATCCCGTCAAGCCCTGGGTCTATAATCAGGATTTCACGATTCCCACTGGGCAGCGCAGTTTCACGGCACGTCACGACATCAGCATTCCTGCAGACATTGATACAGGCGATTATCACTTCATGATACGTCTCACAGATCGTGCAGGCTGGCAGCAGTTACATGCCGTCGCCATCAAGATTGAAGAAACAAGTAAATAAACAATGGTTCAACAAGTAGAGATAATTGCAATGATTATCGGAATAGATACTGTGTAAACTCGTGCAGTGACTTGCGCCATACCTGCCACTCATGGTCGCCAGGGTAGGAGTTGAAACGCAGTTCCACACCGCCGTCGCGCATCTTCTTCACGATGTTGCGTGTATAGTCGATGCGTGGATCCTGTTCGCCACAGCTCATGAAGAACACGTCGAACTGCTCATTGAATGTTTTGGTATCCGTCAGCATACCAGGCACCTCAGCCTCCAGGTTGAAGTTCGATGCGCCAGCGATACCGCCAAACATACCTGTGGAGAAAACACCTACGTTGGCAAACACCTCAGGATCGCGCAGGCCGATGTAGAACGACTGACCACCACCCATCGAGAGTCCGCACATGGCACGGCTCTTGCGGTCTTTCTTCACTCGGAAGTTTTTCTCGACGAATGGTATCACATTCTCCAGCAGTTCGCTGCGGAAGGCCTGCATGCCCTGCCAACTGTAACCGCCGCCAAAGCCTCCGTTACGGGCATGCACATTACTATTTGAACTTACGATGATCATCGGCACAGCCTTGCCAGCCGCAATCAGGTTGTCCATGATTTGAGCCGTGCGCCCCTGTTCCATCCAACCACGATGATCCTCACCGCCTCCGTGCTGGATATAAACCACGGGGTAGTCTTGCTGACTCTCATTATATCCGGCAGGGGTATAGACCATCAGTGGTCGCCACGACTCATCTACTTTGGAGTAGTAATTCACCATACGCACCTCACCGTGAGGTACATCTTGTACCTCAAAGTCATCGCAGTCTGTCTCCTGAATCTCTATGGCACTCGACCATCGGCCACAGCCATAGAATGTCTGACTGGCAGGATCAGCCGTCGAGACGCCATCCACTATCAGAAAATAGTAGTGGAATCCTGGTACCTGAGGCTTCGTTGTCACCGTCCATGTACCGTCCTCCGACTTCTGCATGTCATACTTGGTGCCGCACAGGTCGATCTGAACGTTCTGTGCCTGTGGGGCAACGATGCGGAACATCACACTGTTGTCTGTCAATACACGCGGATATCCACTGCGGTTGATGTTCGTTACTGGGGAGTACGACCCTTCGGGGAAACTCTCTCTGTTGAATTCCTGTGCTGCAACTTGTGTGCAGATTGCGGCCGTCAGCATTGCGGCCAGCATCATGTTGATAGTTCTCTTCATAATTGTATTGTCATTTTACGATTCTTTAAAACTCACTGAGAACCGTCCCCCATGAGTTCGCTCATGATCATATCACTGACGAAAAGGCCGCGACGGGTGAGACGGAGGAATTGCGAAGAAATGTCTAAGGCCAAAAGACCGTCTTCGAGGAAGCGACGGGCGTTCTGGAGACAATAGGTACGGTGCTTCTCTGACAGGGTGGTCAGGTCAAGACCTTCGCAGGTGCGGAGGGCGACGGTGATGGTATCGTTGTAGCGGGTGTCTTCGTCGAGTTGTTCTTCCTCAAAGAGACGTTCCCCCTGTTCTATACTTTTGATGTACTGATGAAGATCGCTCACGTTCCAGGAACGGGTGTGGATGTCGAAGGAGTGGGCAGCAGCACCGATGCCGATATAGGGCGTACCGTCCCAGTAACTGGAGTTATGGCGCGAGCGGTAGCCTGGCTTGGCGAAGTTGGAAATCTCGTAATGTTCATAGCCTGCGGCCTTGAGACGGTCGATGAGCGTCTCGTACATCTGCCGCTCCAGTTCCTCGTCAGTCTCGGTGATCTTTCCGTCCTGTAGCATCTGGTGGAGTGGGGTGTCTTCCTCGATCATCAGACAGTAGGCTGACAGATGCTCTATGTCGAGTGACAGGGCCTGAGTGATGTCGGCTTCCCAGTCGTTGAGCGTCTCCCCAGGCAGACCGTACATCAGATCAATGCTGATGTTGGTGTAGCCAGCCTTGCGGAGTCTTTCCACAGCCAAGACCACCTGTGAGACCGTATGGCGCCGATGGAGGAACTTCAGACGGACGTCGTCAAAGGTCTGGGCTCCCATGCTGATGCGGTTGACGGGTAGGGTCTGCAGACCCTCCACGAACGTTTTCGTCACGTCGTCAGGATTACACTCGATAGTGAATTCCGCGTCCTCCGCTACCTTATTATATTTTAGGAGCGTATCGAAGAGCTGACGTAGTTGGGTGATGGTGAGTTGTGATGGCGTGCCACCACCCAGATAGACGGTATGAATATCATTTCTGATTCCTAATTCCCCCTTCCTCATTTTTAACTCACAGCAGAGGGCATCGACGTACTTCTGACGGAGTCCGAGGGTTGTTGTCGAATAGAAGCCGCAATAGATACATCGGCTCCTGCAAAATGGAATATGTATGTATAATCCTGCCATAAACGGTACAAAAGTACTAAAATAATTAAATATTTAAAAGAAATCTTTGGCGTTTTGTGGGAAAATGTCTAATTTAGTGCCCGCAAAACGAAATATTCACCTAAAACTTAAAAAGATATGAAGGTATATCAGACTAACGAAATCAAAAACATTGCACTGCTTGGCAGTGCGGGTAGCGGCAAGACTACTCTTGCCGAAGCAATGGTCTATGAGGCAGGCATCATCAAGCGCCGTGGCACCGTAGAGGGTAAGAACACGATGAGCGACTACTTCCCAGTGGAGCAGGAGTACGGATATTCCGTCTTCTCAACAGTCTTCCATGTGGAGTGGAACAACAAGAAGCTCAACATTATTGACTGTCCAGGTTCTGACGACTTTGTCGGTGGTGCTATCACAGCCCTGAACGTGACGGATCAGGCCGTGCTGCTCGTCAATGGTCAGTATGGTCCCGAGGTGGGAACGATGAATGCTTTCCGTAACACGGAGAAGCTGAAGAAACCCGTGATCTTCCTGGTGAACCAGTTGGATCGCGACAACTGTGACTTTGACCAGATCCTGAATCAGTTGAAGGATGTGTATGGACCGAACTGCGTACCCGTACAGTATCCTATTGCCACTGGTGCTGGCTTTAACGCCGTGATCGACGTGCTGTTGATGAAGAAATACTCTTGGAAACCTGAGGGTGGTGCTCCTATCATTGAGGAGATTCCCGCCGATCAGCTCGACAAGGCCAAGGAGATGAAGGCTGCCCTTGTGGAGGCTGCCGCTGCTGGTGACGACACGCTGATGGAGAAGTTCTTCGAGACAGAAGATCTCAGTGAGGATGAGATGCGCGAGGGTATCCGCAAGGGTCTCGTGACGCGTTCTATCTTCCCCGTGTTCTGTGTCTGTGCAGGTCGCGACATGGGTGTACGCCGTCTGATGGAGTTCCTCGGCAACGTGGTTCCCTTCGTGAGTGAGATGCCAGTTGTTAAGAATGCTGCCGGTAAGGATGTACCTGCCGACTCAAGTGCTCCCACATCACTCTATTTCTTCAAGACGGGTGTTGAGCCCCATATCGGTGAGGTAAGTTACTTTAAGGTGATGAGCGGTTCTGTCAAGAGCGGCGACGACCTGACGAATGCCGATCGTGGTTCAAAGGAGCGCATGGGTACACTGTTTGCATGTGCAGGTGCTAACCGTATCCAGGTAGATGAACTGAAGGCTGGTGATATCGGCTGTACCGTGAAGCTGAAGGACGTGAAGACTGGTAATACCCTGAACGGCAAGGACGTTGATAACAAGTTCGACTTCATCAAGTATCCTAACTCTAAGTTCTCGCGTGCCATCAAGGCTGTCAACGAGGCTGAGACTGAGAAGATGATGGCTGCCCTGGCCAAGATGCGTCAGGAGGATCCCACATGGGTGGTTGAGCAGTCGAAGGAGTTGCGCCAGATTATCGTTCACGGACAGGGTGAGTTCCATCTGCGCACGCTGAAGTGGCGTATGGAGAACAATGAGAAGATCCAGATCGAATATATCGAACCGAAGATTCCGTATCGTGAAACCATCACGAAGATGGCCCGTGCCGACTATCGTCATAAGAAGCAGTCGGGTGGTGCTGGACAGTTTGGTGAGGTTCACCTGATCGTGGAGCCGTACCAGGAAGGTATGGAGGATCCTGTCAGCTTTAAGATCAACGGCCAGGAGTTCAAGATGAATATCAAGGGTAAGGAAGAAATCGACCTGGAGTGGGGCGGTAAGCTCGTATTCATCAACTCCGTGGTTGGTGGTGCCATCGACCTGCGCTTTATGCCTGCCATCCTGAAGGGTATCATGGAGCGTATGGAGCAGGGTCCGTTGACAGGTTCTTACGCTCGTGACGTGCGCGTCATCGTCTATGACGGTAAGATGCACCCCGTTGACTCTAACGAACTCTCGTTCATGCTCGCTGCCCGTAACGCCTTCTCGGCAGCCTTCAAGGAGGCAGGTCCGAAGGTGCTGGAGCCTATCTACGATCTCGAAGTATTGGTACCCGCCGACTATATGGGTGACGTGATGAGTGACCTGCAGGGTCGTCGCGCCATCATCATGGGTATGGATTCTGAGGCCGGCTATCAGAAGTTGAGTGCCAAGATTCCTCTCAAGGAACTGGCCAGTTATTCGATTGCCCTGAGTTCGCTGACTGGTGGCCGTGCTTCGTTCACGACGAGTTTCTCTTCTTACGAGCTCGTTCCGAACGATATCCAGCAGGCTCTGATCAAGCAGCACGAGGAGGAGATGAAGGAAGAGGATTAAGCCTTTCTCATATTAAACCATACGACAATGAGAAAATCAAGTGTTTTGAGACTGGTCATGGCTGTTGCCTTATTGATCACAGTGAATGTCAATGTGATGGCTGACGATCTTCGCTTGGGTGGTAGTATCGTCGGTAAGATCGAGTCTAACGGCGATGTTCGCATCAATGGCTCCATCGTAGGCAGGTTTGAGTCTAATGGTGACATCCGTGTCGGTGGCTCTATCGTAGGCAGAATTGAGTCTAACGGTGACATTCGCAAGAATGGTTCTATCATCGGCAGGGTGGAGTCTAACAACGACGTCCGTATCGGTGGTTCTATCGTCGGTAGGGTAGAGAGCAATGGTGACATCCGCAAGAATGGCTCCATCATCGGTAGAGCAGAGCGAATGACCGATGTCCGTCGCGTGGCCGTGATGTACTTCTTCCCTTTCTTTAATCTTAAGTAGTCACAGAAGAAGTATCATACATTGATTACAATCTGGAAACTCACAGGATACAGTCCTGTGAGTTTCTTATTTGTATATAGTGAATTAATAATTATAAAATAGTTAATTTGTGCAAAACAACACGTATTAATTAACATAACAGCTTCTATGTTTTAAGATTTGTCTTACCTTTGCGAAAGAATTGAAATCATACAATGAAGAAAAGTACAATCTGGCTGATTGCCATCATCATGGGACTCTCGTTCGTCGGACTTCTCTACCTGCAGATCTCCTATATTGAGGAGATGGTTAAGATGAAGAAGGAGCAGTTCGACGAATCTGTGAACCGTAGTTTATATCAGGCTGCGCACAACCTGGAGTTGAATGAGACGCAGCGCTATCTGGAGAAGGATGTGAAGCAGACGGAGCGCAAGGCTGTCCAGCAGGACTCCATCTCCATCGACGGTCTGGATGGTACGGTGAAGGAGAGTCACCAGTTTGCTGTGGCTGCCGATGATGGTACGGTGTATTCCAGCTTTGAACTGAAGACATTTGCCATCAAGCCTGCCAACGTGCCTAAGGCGATGATCCTGCGTACGGACAAGAACTCCATCTCGGAGGCCTCAAAGTCTCTACAGGATATCGTGCGCAATCGCTATGTCTATCAGAAGGCATTACTTGATGAGGTGGTGTATAACATTCTCTATACGGCCAGTGACAAGCCCCTGAAGGAGCGTATCAACTTCAAGATGCTGGATCAGGACATTCGCGTGGAACTGATGAATAATGGTATCAACATCCCTTATCATCTGCGCGTAGAGACGGCTGATGGCCGTGAGATATACCGTTGTCCTGACTATAGCGAGGAAGGCGAGGAATACACTTATAAGCAGACATTGTTCCGTAACGACCCGTCGCCTAAGATGGGTGTGGTGAAGATTCACTTCCCCCACATGAGTTCGTACATCTTCTCAAGTGTGACATTCATGATTCCGGCAGTGGTATTCACGGTGGTATTGTTGATCACGTTTGTCTTTACCATTGTGGTGATCTTCCGTCAGAAGCGCTATAATGAGATTAAGAATGACTTCATCAACAATATGACCCACGAGTTGAAGACGCCAATATCCAGTATCTCTCTGGCGGCCCAGATGCTTAATGATGAGTCAGTCGAAAAAAGTCCTAATATGATGAAACATCTGGGCGGAGTGATCAACGACGAGTCGAAGCGCCTGCGCTTCCTGGTGGAGAAGGTGCTCCAGATGTCGATGTTCGACCGCCAGACGGCTACGTTCAAGAAGAAGGAACTCGACCTGAACGAACTGTTGGAGTCTATCGCCTCCACTTTCTCCCTGCGTGTGGAGCATACGGGTGGAAAGATCTATACGGAGATCGAGGCCGTGGATTCTGCCATCTTCGTGGATGAGGTACACTTCCAGAATGCCATCACCAACCTGATGGATAACGCCGTGAAATACCGTAAGCCAGAGCAGCCGCTCGACCTGTATATCCGTACCTGGAACGACAAGGGACGCCTCTGCTTCTCTATCCGAGATACGGGTCTTGGCATCAAGAAGGAGAACGTGAAGAAGATCTTCGACAAGTTCTACCGTGTGCATACGGGTAATGTACATGACGTGAAAGGCTTCGGACTGGGCCTGGCCTATGTGAAGAAGATCATCACCCTGCATGAGGGCGATATCAAGTGTGAGAGTGAACTGGGTAAGGGAACGACCTTCACCATTACCCTCCCGATTCTTAATGAGGATAATTCATAGTATTAACAATTTAAATAAAGAAAGATTATGGAAGATAAAGTAAAAATCCTGCTTTGCGAGGACGACGAGAACCTCGGAATGTTGCTCCGTGAGTATTTACAGGCTAAGGGCTACGTGGCAGAACTCTGCACAGACGGCGATGCCGGTTTCAAGGCATTCCTGAAGACCAAGTTTGACATCTGCGTGCTTGATGTGATGATGCCGAAGAAGGATGGATTCACCCTGGCTCAGGAGATCCGCTCCGCCAATGCCGATGTGCCCATCATCTTCTTGACGGCCAAGACCCTGAAGGAGGATATCCTGGAGGGCTTTAAACTGGGTGCTGACGACTACATCACCAAACCCTTCTCAATGGAGGAACTCGTGTTCCGTGTAGAGGCTATCCTTCGCCGCACAAAGGGTAAGAAGAGTAAGGAGTCAACCGTCTATCATATCGGTAAGTTCACCTTCGATACCCAGAAGCAGTTGCTCAGTATCGGTGAGAAGCAGACCAAACTCACCACAAAGGAGAACGAACTCCTGGCCCTGCTCTGCAGTCACTCTAATGAGATCCTGCAGCGCGACTTCGCCCTGAAGACCATCTGGATTGATGACAACTACTTCAACGCCCGTTCAATGGACGTGTATATCACCAAATTGCGTAAGCACCTGAAGGAAGACAACCAGATCGAGATCATCAATATCCACGGTAAGGGCTATAAGCTCATCACCCCTGAGGAGGAGTAAGAATGATTGCTCTCAAGCAATATGGAGGAGTGGCGCTGGTTGTGGTCGGCGCCCTCCTTTTAGGTATTGGTTTCCTGATGGGATGGACATCCAGTAATCTGGTGTTGCTCATAGGACTGATAATCATAGTCTTAGGTGCGTTTTTGCATGTCAGACAACAGAAAAAGGAGGAAAAATACTAAAGAATGTTAAGTTTTGGGTTAAATATAAACTCTTAACTCCTAATTCTTAATTAATTGTAGTACCTTTGCACCCGCTTTTCGAAGCACATTATTAATTTATTTATTTAATTAAAGTATGAATCAATACGAAACCGTTTTCATTTTAACTCCCGTTTTGTCTGATGATCAGATGAAGGAAACGGCCGCAAAATTCAAGAAGATCCTGACCGATAAGGGTGCAGAGATCATCAGTGAAGAGGCCTGGGGATTGAAGAAGATGGCTTATGCTATTCAGAAGAAATCTACAGGTTTCTACTGCCTCGTAGAGTTCAAGGCTGAGCCAGAAGTGATCAAAGTACTGGAGACCGCTTTCCGCCGTGATGAGAAAGTGATCCGTTTCCAGACCGTTAAACTTGACAAGTATGCTGTGGAGTATGCTGAGAAGCGCCGCGCAAAGCTTGGTAAAAAAGAGGAGGCTTAATTATGGCAGAACAGAGTGAAATCCGTTTCCTGAATGCTCCTTCTATCGACACGAAGAAGAAGAAGTACTGCCGTTTCAAGAAGAGCGGCATCAAGTATATCGACTACAAGGATCCCGAGTTCCTGAAGAAGTTCCTCAACGAGCAGGGTAAGATTCTTCCCCGTCGTATCACCGGAACCAGTCTGAAGTATCAGCGTCGTGTGGCCCAGGCCGTGAAGCGTGCCCGCCAGATCGCCCTGCTGCCTTACGTAACCGACTTGATGAAATAATTAAAGAGGAGGACGCAAGATTATGGAAATTATACTGAAAGAAGATATTATCGGTCTGGGATTCAAGAACGATATCGTGAATGTTAAGTCTGGCTATGGCCGTAACTACCTGATCCCCCAGGGTAAGGGTGTGATTGCCAGTCCTTCTGCCAAGAAGGTCCTCGCAGAGAACCTGAAGCAGCAGGCTCACAAGCTGGCTGCCCTGAAGGCCGCCGCTGAGGAGAAGGCTGCACAGCTTGAGGGCGTGGCTCTCGAGATTGCTGCCAAGGTGAGCGCCACTGGTCAGCTCTACGGTTCTGTTGGTGCCGCTCAGGTGGCCGACGAGCTTGTGAAGTTGGGTAAGGATGTTGATCGTAAGATCATCACCATGAAGGATGCCAAGAAGGTCGGTGACTACTCGGCTCTCGTACACTTCCACAAGGAGGTGACTGTTGAGATCCCCGTGAAGGTCGTTGCTGAGAATGCTGCTGAGTTGAAGGCTGCTGCCGAGGCTGAGGCTGCCATCAAGGCTGCCGCCGATGCCAAGAAGGCTGCTGCTGACGAGGCTGCTGCCGCTGAGGCCGCTGATGAGGCTGAGGTACTCGAGGCTCTCGAGGCTCCCGCTGAGGCTGAGGCTCCTGCAGAGGCATAACCCCTGAAGACTTTTAAATCAAAACAATTAATAATTAATCACTGCTGTAAGGCATCATTATTTATTATTACAACAGCGTCCCGAGGGCATCAAGTCCTCGGGATTTTTGTTTAAACAGTACCCTGTGCTTAAAAGTATGTGTCCGACGCTGGCCACGACCAACTGTGTTGTACTGGGTGTGGCCATCCTCTGCATTCAGAAAGACTATGATCTCTTGCAGTCTGTGGTCTATGCCTTCTCGACGGTCATTGTGATGCTCTTCGCTGGTCTCCTGAGTCTTGCCTTCATGGGCTTCTCAGGTGTCGATGGCGGTCTGAAGACACTCTTCGGCCTTGAATAATAAAAGTAAAACAACTTGTTTTGCTTTGTAAGGAGCCATCTCTTCAAGTGTTTTACCCTATCTCTTCAATAGTAAAACAAGTTGTTTTACTTTTAGAGATTCCTGAAACACCTGTAAATAAAGGCGTTTCCGAGCGTTTAAAGACATATGATGGTGAATGACACTTTTCGTTTTACCATCATATGTGTAACAGTCAATAAATGAGGAGGTTACAAAGAAAATGATGTTAAACCCATTTTTGCATCATAATTTTTGATTCAAATACAAAGATAAGAAAAAATAAAAAGACACAAAAGTGAACCGCTCGTTAACTTTTTGTACAAAACAGGTACAAAGCAAAGGCCGCTGGACTCTCGTCCAGCGGCCTCGTTTCTCTCAATTGTTCGGTTGATTACTCAGCAACAACTGAATCAGCAGCAACTGAATCAACAGCAACGCTGTCAATAACGCTATCAACAACCTCTGCGATAGAATCAGCGTCAACAGGAGCCTGCTGAGCCTTGTTACCACAAGATGCGAAAGAGATAGCAGCAACTGCTACGAACATAAATACTAACTTTTTCATTTTCTAATGCTTTTTAAATCTGTAAAACAATCATTTGTTTATTAAAACGCTGCAAAGTTACGCATATTTTTAATACAACGTATCATTTTTTTCGTTTTTTTTTTGCTTATTTTTGTAACTTTTTAGCAAAACACTGATAATCAGTGCGATACGAAATGTTAAAAATTAGTGCATTTTCGACACTTAACCGAAAAACGCCAAAAAATGGTGAATTTCAGAAAAAAAATGCTACCTTTGTGCCCGTAAACAGAATCACCTTTTTATATATGATAGATACATCGGCCTTTCAGGGTAAAACGGCAGCGTATTACACCCTCGGTTGTAAGCTGAACTTCTCTGAGACATCGACCTTCGGGAAGATGCTTCAGGAGATGGGCGTGCGTACGGTGCAGAAGGGAGAGCAGGCGGATATCTGTCTGATCAACACCTGTTCGGTGACGGAAGTGGCGGATCACAAGTGCCGTCAGGCTATCCACAGGATGGTACGTCAGCACCCGCAGGCCTTTGTGGTGGTGACGGGCTGCTATGCGCAGTTGGAGGCAGAGGCCGTCAGTCAGATAGAGGGTGTGGATCTCGTGCTGGGCTCGAACGAGAAGGCGAGTCTGATCCAATATCTCTCGGATGCGTGGGCGGGTGTGTCAACAGACAAATACCATACTGTCAAGACGAAAGACATCAAGAGTTTTGCGCCGTCGTGCTCACGGGGAAACCGTACGCGCTATTTCCTGAAGGTGCAGGATGGGTGTGACTATTTCTGTACCTATTGCACAATTCCATACGCCAGAGGGTTCTCAAGGAATCCGACGATTGCGTCTCTGGTGGCCCAGGCCGAGGAGGCTGCACGGGATGGTGGTCAGGAGATTGTGCTGACGGGTGTGAACATTGGCGATTTCGGAAAGACTACTGGCGAGCAGTTCATCGATCTGGTGAAGGCCCTCGATGCGGTGGAGGGTATCCGTCGCTATCGGATCAGTTCGCTGGAGCCGGACTTGCTGTCGGATGAACTGATAGACTATTGCGCTACCAGCAGGGCTTTTATGCCGCATTTCCATATCCCGCTGCAAAGCGGTAGTGACACGGTGTTGAGACTGATGCATCGTCATTATGACTCGCAGTTGTTTGCAGACAAGATCCGTCGGATTAAGATGGTGATGCCTGATGCCTTTATCGGTGTTGATGTGATGGTGGGCTGTCGTGGTGAGACACCTGAATGCTTCGAGGAGACTTACGACTTCCTCGACAGGTTGGACGTGACCCAGTTGCATGTCTTTCCTTACTCGGAGCGACCTGGTACATCGGCACTAAACATTCCCTATGTGGTGAGCAACAAAGATAAGAAACTGCGTTCGAAACGCCTGTTGGATCTCTCGGACAAGAAGACGCTCGACTTTTACGGTCGTCATATTGGACAAGAGGCAGAAGTGCTGTTTGAGAAGGCGCCTCGTGGGAGGGCCATGCATGGCTTTACCCGCAATTATATCCGCGTGGAACTGCCACCGCAGGAGGCTGATCCGCAGTTGGACAATCAGTTGGTCAAGGTGAGACTTGGTGAACTGACTCATGATCGGCAGTCACTGAAGGCTATTATAATATAATAATGTACGCGTATGGAGAAGGTGGCAATTGTGATTCTGAATTGGAATGGCAGGGAGATGCTCTCGAAGTATCTGCCTTCAGTATTACAATACTCACGCGACGAGGCGACGGTGTATGTGGCGGATAATGCCTCGACGGACGACTCGCTTACGTTGCTACGCGAGCACTTCCCTGAGGTCAGACTGATTGAGTTGGAAAAGAACTGGGGATTTGCCGAGGGGTATAACCAAGCACTGAGGCAGATAGATGCGGAATATTACTTGCTGCTGAATTCAGACATTGAAGTGACGCACCACTGGCTGCAGCCGATGACGGAATATTTAGATGCCCATCCTGAGGTGGCTGCCTGTCAGCCGAAACTGCTCTCCATCTTCGACAGGGACAGTTTTGAGTATGCAGGGGCGAGTGGGGGATTCCTGGATCGTTTTGGCTATCCCTTTTGTCGTGGACGAATCTTTGAGACTGTGGAGCGCGACAATGGACAGTATGATTACCAGACGGATATCCTGTGGGCCACAGGAGCAGCACTGATGATCCGCTCGAAGGACTATTGGGACGTGAAGGGCCTCGATGCGCGCTTCTTTGCTCATAATGAGGAGATAGACCTGTGTTGGCGGCTCCGTATCCGTGGCAGGAAGATCGTGTGTATTCCAGAGAGCTATGTCTATCATGTGGGCGGAGGCACGCTGCCGAAATCGAACCCGATGAAGACGTTCCTGAACTTCCGCAATAACCTGACGATGCTTTACAAGTGTCTGCCTGAGGGGGAACTGAAGGTCGTGATGCGCTGGCGCTGGTGGTTGGATTATCTGGCTGCGTGGGAGATGCTGGTGCTGAAGCGGAACGTTGGAGACTTCAAAGCCGTTTATCGGGCACGGCGGGCATTCAAACGCTGGCGGAAGGAATTCGAGAACGACCGTCGTGAGATACAGGCCTCGCGTCAAGTAGAAGTCATACCAGAACGAAAGATGTTTTCCTTGCTTTGGCAATATTATGTGAAAGGAAAGAAAACTTTTTCACAACTGTAATGGCTGTTTTTCTTTACGATTTTTACACAAATAGCCCTAAATGTGCACTTTTTTACACTATTTTTTAAACTTTTTAGGTTAAAATTTGGTTTTAAAAATAATTTTTAGTATATTTGCACCTGCTTTTTAACAAAAGTATAACATTAAGACCTGTTGCCAGTGCGTAAGGTATATTATATTTTATGGTTGGTTATGCTGGGGTGTATCAGCTGCGAATGGCAGTTCAAGTCCCCTGAGGAAGAGGACAAGACGATTGTCGTTGACCGCTATGATCGTGTCCAAAGCCTGTACCTGACAACGGGTGATTTCTCCGCTTTGCAACAGATGAATACGGTCTATCCAATGCAGACCCGTACGTTGATAGAGGATGTACTGCGTATCGGGAAGGTGGATGATACGGAGATCAATAATAAGTTCCTGCGTTTTTATCAGGATTCGACGTTGCAGGCTCTGATAGCAGAATCAGAACTCCAGTATGCGAATATGGATGACATCAATAATCAGTTGACGTCCGCTTTCAATTATCTTGAAGAAGTGATTCCCAATCTGGAAAGACCTGAGGTGTATGCTCAGATCGGCTCTTTAGACCAGAGCATAATTGTCGGCAATAACACCATCGGCATTTGTCTGGACAAGTATCTGGGTTCCGATAATCCCTTATACCAGCGTTCGGAATATGGTTATAAGCAAGAACAACTTCAGATGATGAAACGTCAGTACATCGTTCCCGACTGTGTGGGGTTCTATCTGCTGAGCCTCTATCCTATGCCAAATGACAGGCCCTTGTCGCAGTTAGAGCGGGATATCCACATCGGTAAGGTGCAGTGGGTAGTGAATAAGGCGATGGGTGAGACTGTGTTCCATACGCTCTATGTCCAAATGGCAGATCGTTATATGCGCCATCATCCGAACACCACTATTGCCCAGTTGTTAGGCAATAATAACTATGCTGACTTCCAATAGAAAAACTAATATTTTATTCCATCATGAAAATGAATAGATTGATTGTTCTCTCTATGCTTATAGCTTTGTCTGTGACATCTGCATTGGCTGGAGAGAATCTGAGTTTGGTAGATATTACCCGTGGTTATTTCCGTGCTGAGTCTATGAAGGTTGTCAGTCCGTTGGCTGACGGAGAGACGTATAGTCAGATCAGTGATGACGGGAAGCGTGTGGTTTCTTATTCTTTCCGTACAGGAAAACAGGTGACTGTTCTTTTTGATGCAACGACGGCCAGAGGAGAACAGATTGGCAAGGTTGACGGCTATATCATCAGTCCTGACGGCAAGCGGATGCTGATACAGACACAGACAACTCCCATCTATCGCCATTCTTTCACTGCAGTCTATTACATCTATGACATTCGCAATAATAAGTTGGAACCTCTGAGTGATGGCGGTCCTCAGCAGACACCGCTGTTCTCGCCTGACGGGAATCAGATTGCCTTTGTACGTGAGAACAATATCTATCTGGTGAAGTTGCTTTATGATAATGCTGAGAGTCAGGTGACAAAGGACGGAAAAATAAATGAAGTCATTAACGGCATTCCAGACTGGGTGTATGAAGAGGAGTTCTCAACGAACAGTTCGATAGTCTTCTCTGCCGACTCGAAACAGATCGTGTGGATACGCTATGACGAGAGTGCAGTGAGACAGTATTCTATGCAGTTGTATAGGGGGTTGGCTCCAGAGCGTAGTGAGTATGCGGAATACCCTGGTGACTATACCTACAAATATCCCGTGCCTGGACAGGTGAATTCCAAGGTGAGTGTGCTGAGCTATGATATCCAGTCGCACCAGACGCGGAAGATCGATCTCCCTCTTGATACGGATGGTTACATCCCACGCATCAAGGCAACCAGTGATCCTGCGAAGATCGCTATCTTCACGATGAACCGTCATCAGGATATGCTCCGTATCTATATGGCAAATCCGCTCTCAACGGTCTGCCAACTGGCTATCGAGGATAAGGTGGATAAATATATTAAGGAAGATGTGCTCTCTGATGTGCAGATTACGGATAAGCATATTCTCCTGCCCAGTGAGCGCGACGGCTACAATCATCTTTATCTCTACAACCTGAACGGCCAGTTGCTGCGTCAGATTGTTACTGATAAATATGTGGTGACATCTGTCTATGGCTACGATGAGCAGACGGGTGATTCCTATTTTGCTGCCAATCCCAATGGTCCTATGGACCAGCAGGTGATGGTGGCCCATGCCAATGGCAAGACGGAGATTCTTTCTCGCAAGGCAGGTTTCAATAGGGCTATCTTCAGCAAAAACTTTAAGTATTTCATCAATATCTGGAGCGATGTAGATCATCCTGAGCAATTTACACTTTGCCAGAACAATGGCAAAGAACTGGTGACCCTCATCGATAATCAGGAGTTGACACGGAAACTCTCCGCCTATGACCTTGGTAAGAAGGAGTTCTTCTCTTTCACAACATCCGAGGGAGTATTGTTGAATGGCTGGATGGTGAAACCGGCTGATTTCAATCCGTCGAAGAAATACCCTGTGATCATGTATCAATATGGTGGTCCTGGTAATCAACAGGTATTGAATAAGTGGGGGATAGGCATGAATGGCAATGGCGCTATCCTGGAGCAGTATCTGGCCCAACAGGGTTATCTCTGTGTTTGTGTCGATAACCGTGGTACTGGTGGACGTGGTGCGGAGTTTGAGAAATGTACGTATTTACGCTTAGGGGAACTCGAGGCTCGTGACCAGGTGGAAACGGCTCTCTGGCTTGGACAGCAGACGTATGTTGACAAGGAGCGGATAGGTATCTGGGGATGGTCGTATGGCGGCTGGAATACTCTGATGTCCATGTCTGAGGGCAGACCAGTATTCTGTGCGGGAGTGGCGATAGCCCCGCCCACCTGTTGGCGTTATTATGATACCATCTATACGGAACGCTATATGCGTACGCCAAAAGAGAATCAAAAGGGCTACGATGAGGTGAATCCCATACATCGTGCCTCTCAGCTTCATGGTGCGCTCTTGATTTGTCACGGACTGGCAGATGACAATGTGCATTACCAGAATACGGCAGAATATGTGGAGGCATTAGTACAGGCAGATAAGGACTTCCGACAGTTGGTTTATACCAACCGTAACCACGGTATTTCTGGTGGAAACACGCGTAACCATCTGTTTCGTCAGGCAATTAATCACTTTGATGTGGCCATGAAATGTGGCAAAAAATAATTAAATAATGCAAGGAATCGTGCCAATTCTCCAAAAAGTTTGTATCTTTGCACCCAAAAATAGAATTTAAGCCAATGTCTATAATGAAAAATTTTAGATTCTTAGGGATAAGTATGATGGCGCTTATGCTGTGCATCGGTTCCATATCATGCAGTGATGACGAATATTCAACCCGTATTCATGAATTGCTTATCAAAAAGGAATATACGTTTGAAGCCGATGATGAAACAAGCGATCTGTCAGTTACAGTGACATTTCGTAATGAGGATCTTTCGAACTATCAGGCTAATTCCAATGCGGATTGGTGTACTGTGACGATTGATCCAGTTGCATCGACGATGACAATATCTGTTGAGGAGAATAATACGTTTGAGGAAAGAAAGGCTACCGTTACACTTTTGGATATTAAAGATGGTGTGTCTTCCCGTTCTTTCACTGTGACGCAGAAACAGAATGATGTGATTAGGGTGGTTGACGGTGAAGGTCCAACTTATCAGGTTGGCACTGATGGCGGACAGGTTCTCATTCATCTGGAAAGTAATGTCAGTTATACTGTTCAGATTCAGCAGGATGTTGACTGGATAACATTGCCTGGTATTGCTGGAACTAGAGGGCTTCAACAATCGCAGGTTATACTGGATGTAGCCAAGAATAATACAGAGAAAGAGCGTAGCGCTCAGGTGACCATCAAGAATGAAGCTTCTGGCGCAATGACAATAGTTCTTATTTCGCAGGCCTTTAAGGCCTATATGACACTCATACAGAAAGAATTTACTGTTGATGAATTAGGGGGCAATATTAATATCTATGTTCAAACAAATGTGTCCTTTGACTGCTATACAGAAGATTCTTGGGTTACGAAAGGAAGTCGTGATGTAATTAACGATAATACCGTTGGTCAAAAAATAAGTATTGCTCCTTTCACGGAAAAAAAGTCGAAACGCACATCTTCAGTAAGTATGCAGAATGTGACGCATGGTTTCGATTATAATGTGGAAATTACTCAGACGAGAAATATTTTTATTCAGGAGTCAAATATCAACATTCTTACGGGTGGATCGCAGAAGTTGACCCTATATAATGCCAATAGTGAAGCAGTGCTTTGGAAGTCAAATGACGAGAGCGTTGCTACAGTGGATGATGAGGGCGTAGTAACTGGTGTCAGTGTGGGGTCAACCATGATCACTGTGGCCTCTTCTAATGGAATACATACTGATAATGTTTCCGTTACGGTGGAAAAGCCTGCTGACTTAAAAGATAAGATATCAAATGTGTGGCAGGATACCTTCACTCCATACGACGATGTGAGTGTATTGACAAATCTTATGAACACAATTACCAATAATAGTGAGTATGACCTATTGGTCAATAGGGCTACTCTTTATTGCGATGACGTTGTGATGTCTAATCGGGAGTATAATGAGTCGAGTGGCTTTTTGGCTGTTGGTAAAAGTTTGGAGTTCAAGATGGATATTCCCGTTGAAAAGGAAGAAGATACGGAAGTTAGGGACACAACCTACGCTGATGATGGGACAATGGTGGTTGAAATAAAAACCATCCCGGGAAAGGCAAAGGAGAATACTCATCAATATCTTCTTGTATGGGAATACACCTATAGTAATGAAACATTTACCTATCGATGCGAATATCCGAAGCAGAAGGCTGCTGAATCGCGCAAGAAATATGCTCGGAGAAATAGGAGAAGATAAAAAACAAATAGAAATAAAAATCCCCGCCAACTGGCGGGGATTATTGTTGTTAATATGCGAAAAGGGGATAATCCTTCATCTTTTCATTAACTCGGGCGCGGACACTGGCAATGACCTGCTCATTCTCAGGATCATTGAGCACTTCCTCAATCCATGCGGCAATCTGAACCATCAGGTCCTCCTTGGCACCACGGGTTGTGATGGCAGGCGTTCCCAGACGGATACCAGAGGTCTGGAAAGCACTGCGACTATCGAACGGTACCATGTTCTTGTTCACCGTAATGTCAGCGGCAACAAGAGCGTTCTCTGCCACCTTACCCGTCAGGTCGGGATATTTTGAACGCAGGTCAACGAGCATAGAATGGTTGTCCGTACCACCGCTCACGATGGAGAAGCCACGCTTGATCAGTTCTTCTGCGAGAACCTTGGCGTTCTTCTGTACCTGCTTGGCCCATTCCTTGAATTCTGGCTGCAAAGCCTCACCGAAAGCCACAGCCTTGGCGGCAATGACGTGCTCCAGCGGACCGCCTTGCTGTCCAGGGAAAACGGCAGAGTTGAGCAGTTGTGACATTTTCTTCACGACGCCCTTTGGAGTGGTGTAGCCCCAGGGATTGTCGAAGTCCTTGCCCATCAGGATGATACCACCACGAGGACCGCGCAAGGTCTTGTGGGTTGTAGAGGTAACGATGTGGGCATACTTTACAGGATTGTCGAGCAGACCGGCTGCAATCAGACCAGCAGGGTGAGCCATGTCGATCATCAGCAGGGCACCCACCTTGTCGGCAATCTCACGCATACGCTTGTAGTCCCACTCACGGCTGTAGGCAGAACCACCACCGATGATCAGCTTGGGCTTGTTCTCAATGGCCAGGCGCTCCATCTCATCGTAATCCACGCGGCCTGTCTCCTTGTTGAGGTTATAGCCTACGGGCTTGTAGAGGATACCTGAGGTGTTGACGAGCGAACCGTGGGAGAGGTGACCACCGTGGTCGAGGTTCATACCCATGAAGGTGTCACCAGGCTTCAGTACGGCCAACAGCACGGCAGCGTTGGCCTGTGCACCAGAGTGGGGCTGTACATTGGCGTACTCGGCACCAAACAACTTGCACACACGGTCGATGGCCAGTTGCTCCACCTCGTCAACCACCTGACAACCGCCATAATAACGATGGCCAGGATAGCCTTCTGCATATTTGTTGGTGAGGTAACTGCCCATGGCCTCCATGACCTGGTCACTCACGAAATTCTCACTGGCAATCAGCTCAATGCCTTTCAATTGGCGCTGATGCTCTTTCTCGATTAACTCGAAGATGGTGTTGTCTCTGTTCATTTGTCTTTGTTTATTGTAATGTTAATACTATTTTCTATGCTAAACAACGGTCAAGTTCTTCGGCGATAAGGCGCTTGTCAAGATTCTGGCCTATGAAGACGAGTTTCTGCATACGGTCGCCATATTGTTCGTCCCAGTCGCGGCGAAGGCCTGGATTCTGTTCCATGAACTGTTCGAGTTCTGCCTTTGGCATGGTGGCATACCATTGTCCTACATTGCGGATGGAAACCTGTTTACCAGCCTGCTCAAAGACGTAGCATACATCCTGCTCGTCACGGAAATAGCAGATACCTTTCGCGCGGATGATTCCCTTGGGCCATTTGCGGGCGACGAACTCATCAAAGAGTCCGAGTTCGAAGGGACGGCGACGGTAATAGACGTATGTGCCGATACCGTATTCCTCAGCTTCACCTTCGTCATGGTGATGGTGATGCTCGTGATGATGCTCATGTTCATGATGATGGTGCTCTTCCTCTTCCTCATCTTCCTCATCTTCTTCATGATGTTTCTCCACCTCCTGAATCCAAGTGGCAGACGTGGCAACGCTGTCGAAATCAAAGAAATGGGTATTGAGGATCTTGTCAAAACCGACATCCCCATAATTGCAGTCGATAATCTCTGCCTTGGGCTGGAGTTCACGGACGATACCATGCAGACGCCCCAGTTCGTCGGGCGTCACCTCTGCAGCCTTGTTGAGCAGGACGATATTGCAGAACTCAATCTGTTGGATCACGAGGTTCTCAATGTCTTCCTCGTCGATGTTCTGTCGCAGCAGGTCAAGACCATTGCCAAACTCGTCCCGCATCCGTAGCGCATCCACCACCGTCACGATACAGTCGAGACGGGGTAT
>JAFYPG010000220.1 GCA_017547605.1 Prevotella sp. | reverse complement strand
CCTGATGCGTGTTGAGGAGATGATCCTCATCCAGGCCGAGGGTCTGGCTAAGAGCGGTAAAGAGGCTGAGGGCCGCAAGATCCTCGAGGACTTCGTGAAGACCTATCGTGATCCTTCTTATTCTTCTACAGCTGCCGGCCGTTCACTGGCTGACGAGATCTGGTACCAGCGCCGCGTAGAGCTCTGGGGTGAGGGCTTCTTCATGGCCGACGCTAATCGTCTGCACAAGCCCGTGGTTCGTTTCCACAACAATGCCGAGAGCACGAACCAGCCGGATGCCTTCCGCTTCAACATCGATCCCGATGATCCTTGGTTGCTGATGCGCTTCTGCGATGACGAGACCAACGCTAATGCCGCTATTGAGAACAATACGGGTGGCAGTCAGCCCAGGCAGGATCAGAATCCGGGTCTGCGTGACGGTGTGACCGACTAATCATGTATCATCCAATTAAAAGACAAGAATTATGAAGATATACAGCAAATTAATGATGATGCTCACCGCTGCTCTGGCCTTCACGGCTTGTAGCGACGATGACAGTTTCTCAGCCGGTGAGCAGGAGAAAGCAGGCACCCAGTCTGCCTATTTCAATACCGCTACCTATATGAACGCCGTTGAGGTGGAACCCGGTAGCGAGGCTTTCCAGGTGGAGGTTTCTCGTTGGAACACTGCTAACGCTGCCTCTGTGGGCATCGTGAAGGTGGATGGCGACGATGTGTTCGACTTCCCCTCATCTGTTGACTTCGCTGCCGGCGAGGCAACGGCTACGATTACTGTGACCGCTCCCCGTGCTGCTGCTGGAGTGAACTACTCACTCGTACTCGGTATTGCCGAGGCTGACCGCTCGATCTATGGTCAGGGCTTCCGCCAGGTTGCCTTCGACTTCTCGATCCTGAAGTGGGAGAGCATCGGTACAGGTTACTTCATCGATGGTACTATCAGCACCTTCTTTGGTGTGGATCCCACACTCCCCTTTGCTGTGGAGATCGATAAGACCACGACCGCTGATGGTGACCGTTTCCGCTTTGAGAGTCCGTTCGCTCACGTGGCTACGGGTGTTGACGAGGCTGGTCTCGGCTACATCGGCTATCCTTACAATGAGGCAGGTGACTGCGACGAGCAGTCTCACATGATCGTGATTGACATCACTTCGAAGGGTGCTCTGTGGAATAAGACTGATCTCGGTATGAATTGGGGCTATGGTATGTTCTCAGTTTCACCGCTGGCTTACGGTAAGTATGATGCCGGTCAGGGCTTCATCGTATTCCCCGCTGGATCGCTGGGTATTGGTATGGCTGACTACAATTCGGGTGCCTTATATGAGAGTGCTAACGACACCTATCTCTTCCTGAGCGCTGAGGCCTTCCTGAACGCCATGGGTGAGTAATGTGTGATGAGTGATTTTCTTTGAAATAATAAACCTATCAAGCAGTGCGTGTGGGCATAGAGCCCCACGCATTGCTTTTCTTTCTTAACCATTTAAAACAGATCCCTTTTATGTTGAAAAGAACAACAGTTGCCGTCTTATTTTGTTTGTTGTCGCTGACGGCTATATGGGCTGGGGAGCGCTCCGATCAGGAGATGCGCACCATCGCCTTACAACAACTCGCTGCTAATCAGGCTAACACCCGTGGTGCTGCGTTGGAATCAGACATCTGCGAACTGGCGAGAAGAGCATCTTATTCGGTCTATGGACTGTCGCAGGGGCAGGGCTTTGTCGTTGTGAGCAGATCCACAGCCTTTCATTCTGTTCTGGCCACTTCGGAAACCCGTTTCGATGCCGATAACCTGCCCGACGGACTGAAATGGTGGCTGGATGCCATCGATGAGTCGTTGATGACGCGCGAGGCTGCCGCTCCGACAAGGGCCTATACGGCTGTGGAGAACTTCATACAGACGCAATGGGGACAGGGTGATCCCTATAACTCGATGACACCCGAAATCGGCGGCAAACATACGCCTACGGGTTGTGTGGCCACCGCCATGGCTCAGATTCTGAAATACTATAATTATCCCGAGAAGTCGGAGGGTATCTCGTACTATAACATTGGCGACGATCCCACCGATATCCGCAACGAATTCAATACCACCTTCAAATGGGACCAGATCCTCGTGTCGTATAAGGGCTCAGACTATGGCGAAGAGGCTCGGCAGGCTGTTGGCGAACTGATGCGCGACTGTGGCTACTCGGTGAAGATGCAGTACGACAGGGGTGGCAGCGGTGCACTCTATACGAACGCCGCCTTGGGATTTGTGCGTAACATGTGCTTCAGGGAAGGCTATGTGCACAATGCGAACCGTGATTTCTACACTGATGCGGAGTGGATGGAGATTGTTGAGCGCGAGATGACGGCTCATCGTCCCATCCTCTATGGTGGAAACAACGGTAAAGACATGGGCCATGCCTTCGTGTTCTCAGGTCTTGACGAAGATGGAAAGGTGTATGTGAACTGGGGCTGGGAAGGTAGTGGCGACGGCTACTATGATATTGCTAACCTGGCTCCAACTGGAACTGGTGTTACAAGCAGTTATGATTTCAGTAAGAATCAGCACATGGTCTATGGACTGACGCCAGAGCCCGACCTTGCTGTCTTCCGTCCGAAATACTCAGAGTGGGCTTTCATGGAGGGTAATTACACCCTGACGCCATCGACGGTGGCAGGACGTGTCAGCGTTGGTGCACAGTCGTCTCTCTATAACTTCTACTACACCACATTCAGAGGCACGATCGACCTAGTGGTGATCTCCAAAGAAACAGGTAAGAACGATACTTTCACGATCTATGAGACGGAGGGTGTGCAGCCTTACTATGGTCTGAATTTCTCGTTGATTCCCACCAATAAGCGTCTGGTGAACCTGAAGAACCTGCCTGCAGGCATCTATTTGGCCTACTTGGGCTCGAAGGCGCACAGCGATGTGGAGTATCAGCCACTGAGAAGTACCGAAGGTACCATTGCCTACGAAATCACCATCAGTGAAGACGGCTCTATCAGTGTCTCTGACCCCATGAGACTGATCGTGACGGATATCCGCTCGCCGAAGGTAGTTGCAAGAACTGCAGATGCTTTTTACGACCTGCAGGGTCGTCGGGTGTCGGATCCTCAGCGTCATGGTATCTACATCCTCAACGGGAAGAAAGTAATCAGATAAGGCGGAGTGCAAAATGACAGACATCATCATTGATTTATGTCATTAATGCAAAATTATTTCCGTTTTTGCTTGCATATTGATATTTTATGTGTACCTTTGCAGCGCAAAAGATAAAGCTGTAGAGTTAATTGAGCATAAACTGAGATATGGGACAAGTCATTCAACCCGTGATGTACGAGCCGCTGCTCGACACAAAACAGACGGAGCAGGGTATCAAACTGATCAAGGATTTCTTTCAGCAGAACCTTTCGACGGAGCTGAGGCTGCGCCGCGTAACGGCACCTCTCTTCGTGTTGAAGGGACTGGGCATTAATGACGACCTGAATGGTGTGGAGCGACCTGTGAGTTTCCCCATCAAGGATCTGGGCGACGCCAAGGCCGAGGTGGTGCACTCGCTGGCTAAATGGAAGCGTCTCTCGCTGGCAGAGTACCAGATAGAGCCGGGCTATGGTATCTATACCGATATGAATGCCATCCGTGCCGACGAGGAACTCGATAACCTCCATTCGCTGTATGTTGATCAGTGGGACTGGGAGGCCGTGATCCGTCGCGAGGACCGTACGCTGTCGTTCTTGAAGAACATAGTGGAGCGCATCTATGCCGCTATCCGTCGTACGGAGTATCTGACGTGTGAGACCTATCCCCAGATTAAGCCGTTCCTGCCAGAGAAGATCCACTTCATCCATGCGGAAGAACTGTTGAAGATGTATCCTGACAAGACACCGAAGGAGCGTGAGGACGCTATCTGTGAGGCTTATGGTGCGGTGTTTATCATCGGTATCGGCGGGAAACTGTCGAACGGTGAGAAGCACGACGGCCGTGCCCCCGACTATGATGACTGGAGCACGATAGCCGAAGACGGCCGCGCAGGCCTGAATGGTGACATCCTGATCTGGTATCCTGTTTTGGGCCGTTCGTTCGAACTGTCGTCGATGGGTATCCGCGTCGATAAGGAGAGTCTGCTGCGCCAATTGAAGATCGAGGGACAGGAGGAGCGCGAACAGCTCTATTTCCACCAGCAGTTGCTGAACGACAAACTGCCCTTGAGCATCGGTGGCGGTATCGGCCAGAGCCGTCTCTGCATGGTGTTGCTTCACAAGGGACATATCGGTGAGATCCAGGCTTCGATCTGGCCTGACGACATGCGCAAGGAATGCAAGAAACTGGGCATGAATCTGATATAGGAATTGACCTATCATATTTTAACACGGATTAATCTAAATTTTCGTCGAGAAAATGAGGATTAATCCGTTTTCTTTTTGTAACTTTGCAGCCCAATTCGAATTGTTTATAACGTTATAAAGAGTAAAATGGCAGAAACTAAGAAGATTAAGACCGCATTGGTGTCGGTTTTCCACAAGGACGGACTGGACGAACTCCTGAAGAAATTGAACGAGGAGGGCGTGAAGTTCCTCTCTACGGGTGGTACACAGCAGTTTATTGAATCACTTGGCTATCATTGCCAGAAGGTAGAGGACGTGACGACGTATCCCTCTATCCTCGGCGGCCGTGTGAAGACCCTGCATCCGAAGGTGTTCGGAGGCATCTTGGCCCGTCGTGACAACGAGGGCGACCTTGACCAGATGAAGCAGTACGAGATTCCCGAGATCGACTTGGTGATCGTGGATCTCTATCCGTTCGAGCAGACGGTGGCCAGTGGTGCCTCGGAGGCAGACATCATCGAGAAGATTGATATCGGCGGTATCTCACTGATTCGTGCTGGAGCGAAGAACTTCAAGGATGTGGTGATCGTGCCGAGCAAGGCTGAGTACAGTGTGTTGCTGGATATCCTGAATTCTCAGGGTGCAGAGACCACTTTGGCTCAGCGTCGTGACTTTGCCACTCGCGCCTTCGGTGTCTCCTCTCACTACGATACCGCTATCAATGCATGGTTTAAGAAGTAATTATACATTTAATTTCAGAAAACAATAAACATTAAATTTCAGGATGGGATTTTTTAGTTTTGTACAAGAGATAGCAATGGACCTGGGAACGGCCAACACGATTATCATCAGCGATGATAAGATTGTGGTGGATGAGCCTTCAGTCGTTGCCCTTGACCGCCGTACCGACAAGATGGTAGCCGTCGGTAACGAGGCGAAGATGATGTATGAGAAGACGCATGAGAATATCCGTACCATCCGTCCGTTGCGCGATGGTGTGATCGCTGACTTCTCTGCCTGCGAGCAGATGATGCGCGGTCTGATCAAGATGGTACACTCGGGTTCCCGTTTGTTCTCACCCTCCCTCCGTATGGTGATCGGTGTGCCTTCGGGTTCTACCGAGGTGGAACTCCGTGCTGTGCGCGACTCTGCGGAACATGCCGACGGGCGTGATGTGTATCTGATCTTCGAACCGATGGCTGCTGCCATTGGTATCGGTATCGACGTCGAGGCTCCGGAGGGTAATATGATCGTGGATATCGGTGGTGGCTCTACGGAGATCGCTGTGATCTCACTGGGTGGTATTGTCTGCAATAACTCCATCCGTACGGCCGGCGATGATCTGACGGCCGACATCCAGGAGTATATGTACCGTCAGCACAACGTGAAGGTGTCGGAGCGTATGGCTGAGCGTATCAAGATCAATGTGGGTTCGGCCCTCACGGATCTCGGTGAGGAGGCTCCTGAGGATTATCTTGTCCACGGACCTAACCGCATCACGGCCCTGCCGATGGAGGTGCCCGTATGCTATCAGGAGATTGCCCACTGTCTGGATAAGACGGTGTCGAAGATTGAGAATGCTGTGCTCTCTGCTCTGGAGAACACACCGCCAGAGCTCTATGCCGATATCGTGAAGAACGGTATTTATCTGGCTGGTGGCGGTGCCCTGCTGCGTGGCCTTGACAAGCGTCTGACCGAAAAGATGCATATTCCCTTCCATGTGCCCGAGGATCCTCTCCACAGTGTGGCAAAGGGTGCCGGTATTGCATTGAAGAACTTAGATCGGTTTACTTTCCTGATGAGGTAATACCTGGGGAATGCGCAATCTGCTGGATTTCCTGACGAAGTATCATCACTGGTTTCTTTTCATCTTCTTGGAAGTAATCAGTGGTGTTCTGTTGTTTAAGTACAACAGTTATCAGGGGAGTGTCTGGCTCTCATCCGCTAATGTGGTGGGGGGAAAGGTCTATGAGTGGGAGAGTAAGGCAGCATCCTACTTTACCCTCTCGAAGGCCAATGAGGAACTTGCCCTCCGTAACTTTTATCTGGAACGCCAGGTCGATCAGTTACGGCGGCTTTACGCTGATGCTACGCGGGACACAACGGCGATGGAGCGCAGCGAACTTCAGTTCCTGAGCCAGTATCAGTTGATTCCTGCCAAGATCGTCGATAATTCCACGAACAAACTGGAGAACCTGATGACCATCGACAAGGGCCGGGCTGACGGTGTGGAGGTGGATATGGGCGTAGCCTGCGGCAACGGTGTCGTTGGTGTCGTCTATATGGTCGGCGATCACTATTCGGTGGTGATCCCCGTTTTGAATGCCTCTTCTTCCCGTATCAGCTGTGCCATCCGTGGTCGCGGCTATTTCGGTTATCTGCATTGGTATGGTGGTGATCCAACTATTGCCTATGTCGAGGATATTCCCCGACACGCGAAGTTCAAATTAGGAGAGTGGGTGGTAACCAGCGGTTTCTCCTCTATCTTCCCTTCTGGGGTGTTGGTGGGAAAAATCGAACAGGCCTATAATTCCAGCGACGGTTTGTCGTATAAGTTGAAAGTGCAACTGAGTACAGACTTCAGTTGTGTGCGTGACGTGGTGGTCATCAGTGATAAGGGTATTGCCGAGCGTGCTGCCATCATGCAGGCTGCCCGTGATTCTATGAATGTCAAACAGAGATAAAGGGAGACGGATATGGAACATGTAGAACGGTTGGTGATGTTTGTTGTGCTTTTGGTGGTTCAGGTGTTGATCTTGAACCATATCTGCTTGTTCCAGGTCGCTACCCCCCTGTTCTATGTTTTCTTTCCCATCACGTTCCGTCGTGGTATGCCGAAGTGGATGATTCTGCTATGGACCTTTGCCTTAGGACTGTTGATTGACATGTTCTCCAACACTCCGGGACTGGCTACAGGCTGTCTGACTCTCATCGGCTTCCTCCAGCCTTATCTGCTGGAGCCTCTGGTACCACGCGACTCTGCTGATAACCTGAAGACCTCTGCAGCAACATTGGGCGTAAGCAAGTTTGTGACGCTCTGTGCCATCCTGGTGCCGCTCTATTGTTTGTTGTTCTTCGCTTTGGAGTCTTTCACTTTCTTCAACTGGCAACTATGGCTTTTGCGAGCTGGCGGAAGTACATTGATTACGTTGGTCTTGATTTTTGCTGTTGAAAGTATTCGCTCAAGGTGAAGAACAAGGATCACGGTCTTGAATACCGACGCTATGTCATTGGCGGGGTGGCTATCCTGATTGTAGTCATCTATACCATTCGTCTATTCACGCTCCAGATTACAAGTGATGACTATAAGAAGAGCGCTGATTCCAATGCTTTCCTGAAAAAGATCGAATACCCCTCGCGTGGTGTTATCTCAGACAGAAACGGGAAACTGATGGTCTATAACCAGCCGTCGTATGATATCATGGTGGTGATGAATGAGATAAAGGATCGTCTGGACACCATGGAATTTTGTCAGACGTTAGGAATCACCAAGGAGGAGTTTGACCGACGTATGGAGACGATGAAGGACCGTAATAAGAATCCCGGCTATTCCCGTTTCACGCAGCAGTTGTTTATCAGCCAACTCTCTGACAAGGATTTCAGCATCTTTCAGGAGAAGATGTTCCGTTTTCCCGGCTTCTATGTCCAGAAGCGCAGTGTGCGTCAGTACCAGTCGCCGATGGCTGCTCATGTGCTAGGTGATGTGGCAGAGGTGTCCCCAGCCGATATTGAGGAGGATGACTACTATCAGCCAGGTGACTATATCGGAAAACTTGGTGTGGAGCGTAAGTATGAGAAACAATTACGCGGTGTGAAGGGCATACAAATATTGCTCCGTGATGCACACGGTCGGGTGCAGGGGCGCTATAGGAATGGAGAACTGGACCAGCGCGCACAACCGGGAAAGAATCTGACATTAGCCATTGATGCCGAACTGCAGGCACTTGGTGAACGGCTGATGGAAGGTAAGATAGGCAGTATTGTGGCTATCGAACCCTCTACGGGTGAGGTGCTGTGTATGGTGTCTTCCCCTTCATACGATCCCCGCATGATGGTGGGACGCCAGCGCTCAAAGAACCACCGTCTGCTCAGTCAGGATGTGTGGAAACCCTTGCTGAACCGCAGTATCATGGGACAGTATCCGCCAGGTTCCACTTTCAAGACCACTCAGGGTCTCACCTTCTTGACAGAGGGCGTGATCACACCGAGTACCCAGTATCCGTGTAGCCATGGATTTGTGTTCAGGGGACTCCGTGTAGGTTGTCACGGTCATGGTGCGCCGTTGCCATTGGTTCCAGCACTGAGCACCTCATGCAACGGTTTCTTCTGCTGGGGACTCTATCATATGATCAATACGAATATCTCCAAATACGGGTCTGTCCAGAAAGCCATGGATACCTGGCGCGACTATATGGTGTCGATGGGATTCGGCTATCGGCTGGGAATCGATCTGCCTGGCGAGAAGCGTGGTCTGATCCCCAATGCCACGTTTTATGACAAGGCATACAAGGGTTCGTGGAACGGTTTGACAATCATTTCCATTGCTATCGGTCAGGGTGAGGTGAATGCCACACCACTCCAGATAGCCAATCTGGGAGCCACGATTGCCAACAGGGGCTACTATTATGTGCCCCATGTGGTGCGTAAGGTTCAGGGAGAACCCCTCGATACCACCTATACCCGGAAACATTATACCAAGGCTTCCCGTGAGGCATACGACTATGTCGTACAGGGCATGCGCTCCTCTGTTCTGGGGGGTACGTGCCATGAGTTGGGTAAGTATGATTTCGTGGCCTGTGGTAAGACGGGTACGGCTCAGAACCGCGGTCATGACCACTCCGTCTTTATGGGCTTTGCCCCGATGGATAATCCGCAGATCGCCGTGGCCGTCTATGTAGAGAATGGCGGATGGGGTGCCACTTACGGTGTGCCCATCGGCGGTCTGATCATGGAGAAATATATAAAAGGTAAACTCTCCGAGGCATCGGAGGCGAAGGCCAAGAATATTCAGGAACGAAGGATTGCGTATGGTACCGCAGACAGATAAGAAACAGAAAGGTGTGCTTCGTTCACTTGACTGGTGGACGATCCTCATTTACCTGGCGCTGCTCACTTTTGGGTGGGTCAGTGTCTGTGGCGCGAGTTATTCTTATGGCGATACGGATATCCTCAGTCTTGATACCCGCTCTGGCATGCAGATCATCTGGATTGGCACGTCCATCATTTTAGGCTTTGTCTTGCTGATGCTCGATGACCGGTATTACGAGATGTTCGCCTTGTTTATTTTCGGCATTATGCTCGTGTTGCTATTCGCTACGATCTTTAACCCTCATAGTATCAAGGGCTCCCGATCATGGTTGGTTTTGGGACCGCTTCGACTGCAACCGGCTGAGTTCGCTAAGTTTGCCACCGCACTGGCTTTGGCGAAAGTGATGAGCATCTATGGGTATAGTATCCAGAAGTGGCAGCATTTTGCCGCAGCATTGGGTATTATCGTTGTACCGATGCTGTTTATCGTCCTACAGCACGAGACGGGTTCGGCACTGGTCTATCTGGCCTTTTTCTTGATGTTCTATAGGGAGGGTATGCCGGGCAGTATCTTGTTTACGGGCGTGGCCATGGTGTTTTATTTCGTGGTGGGTATCCGTTATGCCGATGCGATGATTCTCTATACCCCTACCTCTGTCGGAAAGTTTGTCGTCCTGTTGTTGGTACAGATCTTCTCGGGAGCGATGGTGTGGATCTATTGTTCTGACAGAAAGGATGCCTTGCGCATTCTGGCGATTTGTATCGGTGTCAGTATGACAGCGATGCTATTCTCCCTGTTTGTCATCCCGTTTAATGTCGTATATGTGGAACTGGCGATGTGCGGTATTCTGGTAGGCTATCTGATATGGCAGTCTTTGGCCACCCGTATCCGCAATTATCTGTGGATTGCCGCGTTCACCGTTGGTTCGGTGGTTTTCTTCAATCTGGCTGACTATATGCTGAACCATGTGATGGAGGCTCACCAGCGGGTGCGCATCAATGTGTTGCTGGGTCTTGAGGAGGATCTGAAAGGTGCGGGTTACAATGTGCACCAGAGTGAGATTGCTATCGGTTCTGGTGGTTTGGAGGGCAAGGGCTTCCTGAATGGTACACAGACAAAACTGAAGTTCGTGCCAGAGCAGGATACTGATTTTATCTTCTGTACGGTGGGCGAGGAGGAAGGTTTTGTCGGGTCTGCCAGTGTCCTGTTGCTGTTCCTGGCATTAATCTTGCGTCTCATTCATCTGGCGGAGCGCCAGCCATATTCCTTTGGACGAATCTATGGCTACTGTGTATTGAGCATCTTCCTCTTCCATTTGTTCATCAATGTGGGAATGGTCTTAGGACTGACCCCTGTTATCGGTATTCCCCTGCCATTCTTCAGTTATGGCGGTTCTTCACTATGGGGCTTTACCATTCTGCTTTTCATCTTCCTGCGTATCGATGCTGGTAGGAATATGGTTCGCACCTGAATCCTATTGTCTTGTCAGACTGATACCGACATCGGTCACACCAGGCATAATCTCCCGTTTCATACGGTGAACCACGGTGATATGTAATGAGTCGCCAGGGTTCAGTTGGATGGTGTTAAACGGGAAGGTGTATGAGAAGAGGCTGAGGCCTGCCCCTGTGATATTGCCGTTTTTGTCAATGAGCGGACAGGTCTTGGTGTAACTCTCTTGTCTTCCTTCAGGGAAGATGGTCTGGTTGACCTCCATGGTCAGGGACTGGAAAGGAAAGGTCTTGTCAATGCGTAGTTCCAATTCCTCGCTGTAGGTGCCACTTTTTGTTACAGGGGGAATGTCAAAGGCGATGGTATCAACTTTCTCCCAGCCGTTTTCCGAAACTTGCTGAACACGACTGTATGTCTTCTGACGATTACAGGCACAGAGTAACAGCCCGGTCGCCAAAAACAGAATTGTCAGGAAATGCTTATTCTGCATCCTTGTTCCCGCTTTCTTCCTTGTTGCTATTATCGTTGGGACGGTTATTGTGCTTCTTTTTTTTCTTTTTCTTCTTGGCTTTGTCGAAGCGGCTGATGTCGCCTCCTGCCAGATCAATGTGTTCCTTGACCTCTACGGGTTTTCTGCCATTATCCTGTAAAGAAACGGGTTTCTCACCCCGGCGGTTCATCTCGATGATCTGCTTGGCACGCTCTGCCGAGATGGTCTCCAAGTTGGCGGCAATATTCTTATCGGTAGAGTAGGTAACCATTCCTGCCAGGATGTCGCTCTTGAAGAGATGGTAGTCGGCATCCTGTGTCTGTAGGATGATATCCCTGCCAGGCAGACGCTTGCCAGCCTCCACATAGTCATCCACCTCATAGTTCAGACAGCACTTCAGTTTGGCGCACATACCTGCCAGTTTCTGGGGATTGAGGGAGATATCCTGGAAGCGGGCAGCGTTAGTGCTGACACTGGAGAAATTCTTCATCCAGGTGGCGCAACAGAGTTCCCGTCCGCATGGGCCAGTACCGCCTATGCGGCCTGCTTCCTGACGGGCACCGATCTGCTTCATCTCAATGCGCACGTGGAAGGCGGCAGCCAGATCCTTGATGAGCTGACGGAAATCCACGCGCTCGTCGGCGATATAGTAGAAGATGGCCTTGTTGCCGTCGCCCTGATACTCCACGTCACCGATCTTCATGTCCAGTCCGAGTCCCTTGGCAATCTGGCGGCTCTCGATCATGGTGCTGTGCTCACGGGCTTTTGCCTCGCGGAACTTCTCCATGTCCGTCTGACGGGCGATGCGGTAGATGCGCTTGATGTCATCTGCCGATTTCAGATTGGCCTTTTTTACTTGTAGTTTCACGAGTCTGCCAGTGAGTGTCACAACACCGATGTCGTGTCCCGGACTGGCTTCCACGGCTACCACGTCGCCTTTTTTCAGATCCAAGTTGTTGACGTTGTGGTAGTATCCTTTGCGGGTATGCTTGAACTGCACTTCCACCAAGTCGGTGGTGTCTGCATTACCAGGCACATCGGCGAGCCAGTCGTAGGTGTTTAACTGGCGGTCCTGACGGCCTACGGCTGCATGGCATAAGCCTCGGTCACATCCGACTTTGACGGGCAATTCTTTCGTTTTCTCTGTCATATTTTACCTTTTTACTTTTTTACCTTTTTACTTTTGCAACAGCAGTACGATCATCTGCAGGGCGAAATCGAAGAATACGATCTTCGCATTGGCATTCTGCCCTATATCGCGGATGGCGAGATTCGTCATGTCGCTGATGGGCAGGATATTCTTCTCGTTCACGAAGCGGGCAAAGTTGCGGGCGAAGTCCTCTTCCTTCTGTGTCATGTAGGTCAGTTCTTCGTTCTGGAAGTTATACATGAAGTTCTCCCGCGTCATCCGGAGAAAGTAAGTGAGCCAGCGTTTCTGCTTTTCCCTTCCCATACCGGCCATCTGCTCACTCCACTTCTGCATGTCCCTGACCTTCCGCTGGTAGGCCAGGCGCATCAGCATGATATACATGTCGAGGAACAGTTCGTTCTCTGATCCCACTTGCAGTTCTTCCAGGGCCTTCAGCCAGTTGCCGTTAGCCAGTCGTGAGATGCGGTGGGCTGCCTCCTCGTCGATACCACGGCGCTCAATGAGTGCCTGTTTGATATCCTCGTTGCTGGTTTTGCGGATGTCAACAACCTGTACTCGGCTGCGGATGGTCTCTATGAGTTTGTCAGGCTCCTCGCATACCATGATGAACACCGTTTGTTGGGGTGGTTCCTCAATGAGCTTCAAGAGTTTGTTGGCGCACTCGATATTCATGCGCTCGGGCAGCCAGATGACACTCACCTTATAACCACCCTGGCTGGACTTCAGACTCAGTTTCTTGACCAGGTCATCGCTTTCGCCAGCGGTGATGATGGCCTGCTGGTTCTCACCGCCCATGGCCTGCATCCACTCGTCCATGGTGAAGTAGGGACCTTGCATGATCAGTTCGTGCCACTCCTTGGCGAAGTCGTCGCTCACGGGTTTGTGGTCGCTGCTCATCGACGGCAGTTTGATGGTGGGGTAGGTGAAGTGCAGGTCGGGGTGCTCCAGTTTCTCCAGCATGGCTTTGGCCGAGGGCGTCCCATTGTCGAGCAGATAACAGGCGAAGGCTGTCGCCAGCGCCATCTTTCCGCTGCCTTGGGGGCCGCAGAGCATCAGCGCATGCGGCAGATGACCTTCCTTTGCCATCTGTACGAGCCGCTCCTGCGCCTCCTTTTGCCCTATCACCTCATTGAATGTCATAGCAGTCTTTTTGCCACTTCCACCACGGAATCTACTGCCGATACCGTATAGAAATGGATATTGTGCACCCCGTGGGCGTATAGTTCCTTACATTGTTCCGTCGTCCACTCGATACCGAGTTGACGGGCATCCTCGTCGGTCTTGCACTTCACGACCTCGCGTGCCAGTGGCTCGGGGATGTCGCAGTGGAAGGTCTTGGGCACCACCGTCAACTGACTCAGTTTTGCCATCGGTTTGATACCGGGGATGATGGGTATGGTGATACCCATCTGACGGGCCTTCTCCACAAAGGCGAAGTATTTCTCGTTGTCGAAGAACAGTTGGGTGACGGCATACTGCGCCCCCAGGTCCTGTTTCTCCTTCAGATACTGCATGTCCATCTCCAGATTCGGCGCCTCCTCATGCTTCTCGGGATAGCAAGCCACACCGTAGTCGAACGGACGTCCAGGGTTCTTGATGGGTGTGCCGTCGGCGAAGAAGCCCTCGTTGAAGCGTTTCACCTGCTTCATCAGTTCCGTGGTGTGGGCATGACCGCCAGGCGTCGGTACAAAACGGCTGTCCTCCTTAGCCTTGTCGCCGCGTAGCAACAACAGGTCGCTGATACCGAGAAACTGCAGGTCGAGCAGTTCATACTCGATATCCTCGATGGTGGCACCGCTGCAGATCACATGGGGCTGCACGGGGATGTTGTAACGCTGTTGGATCGCCGCCGCAATGGCCACCGTGCCGGGGCGCCGACGGATGCGCTGACGCTCGAACTGTCCGTTGGGCAGTTCCTTATAGACGAACTCCGAGTGGTGGGTCGTAATGTTAATGTAGGCGGGATCGAATTCGCGCAGTTTGTCGATGTCGGCAAACAGTTTCTCCGTGCCCGAACCCTTCAGTGGGGGCAGTACCTCAAACGAGAATCGCCGTGTGTCTGTATCTTGATGGATAAATTCCGTAACGCTCATTGTTATTTGTGCATAAATCGCTGCAAAATTACAAAAAATCCCCGTAATACGTGCCATTCGTACCGAAAAATTATTATCTTTGTACCCAAATGGTGGATATCAAGCGATTTCTTAAGGACTGGACGCTGCCTGTGGCGATTGCCGTAGGCACGGTGGTCTATCTCATCTTCTACTGGGTACCACAGCTCGACGCTGCGGGTGATGCGTTGGGCGAGGTGGTCGATACCATCTTCCCGATGATGGTGTTCTGTACGTTATTTTCCACCTATTGCCGCATCGATTTCCACCAGATGCGTCCCCATCGCTGGCATATCGGCATCCTGCTGGCTCAGGTGGCGCTGGTAGCCCTGAACGTGTGGATCATCTTCTGCGTCGAGGCTGATCCTGAACAGAAGTTGCTGTGGGAGAGTGTGCTCACCTGTATCATCGGTCCCACGGCCACGGCTGCTCCTGTGGTGACGGCGAAGATAGGTGGTAATATCAACACGATGACGGCCTATGTCGTGATTTCTGCCTTTGCCTCGGCACTGATGATTCCCGCTGTGTTCCCGCTGTTGGAGCGCGGACAGGGGCTCGATTTTATGACCGTGTTCCTGATCATCCTCCAGAAACTGGCGCTCGTGCTCGTGTCGCCTCTCATTCTGGGCTGGCTCGTGCAGCATTATGCCAAGCGTTTCTGTGCGTGGCTGGTATCTATCCCCGACCTGTCGTTCTACCTCTGGTCGGTCCAACTTAGCATCACGACGGGTGTCACCGTGCGCAATATCGTCCACAGTGATGCTGGTATCCGTACACTACTGCTGATTGCTGTTATGAGTCTGATACTCTGTATGATACTCTTCCTCGTGGGGCGCTCGATAGGCCGTCATCTGGGTGACGAGATCAACGGCGGTCAGTCCTCTTTCCAGAAGAACACCGCCCTCTCCATCTGGGTGGCCTATACCTACCTGAATCCCGTG
>JAFYPG010000021.1 GCA_017547605.1 Prevotella sp. | reverse complement strand
CTCACCCAGAACCGTCCCCACTGAGTTCGCGATCATCGAGGCCTCGTCTATTATAAATAAGGTGTCGCGGTTCAGGTTGTCGTTGAGGTTGAAGGAATACAGGTCGGCAGCCGTCTTCTGACGGTAGATGCGACGGTGGATGGTATAGGCGGGATGGCCTGCATACAGCGAAAAGACCTTCGCCGCCCTACCCGTGGGTGCCAGCAGGATCATCTTCTGTTCCAGGGCAGCCAGTGCCTTGACGATGGCTCCCGCCAGCGTGGTCTTTCCCGTACCAGCCGAACCCCGTAGGATCATCACGACGTGGTCTGAACGATCCGTCATGAAGAGCGAGAACACGTCGAGGGCGCGCTCCTGCTCCACCGTTGGCGGAAAGCCGAAACTCTGAAGAATACGGTATTTCAGTTCGTCGTTGATCATATTATCTGCAAAGGTACAAAAAATTGAGGATTAAGAATTAAGAATTAAGAATTATTTTGTACCTTTGCACCCAAATGCGAATAACGGATAAACATATCAACGTCATTCTGGCCATCGTTGCACTCGGGCTCCTCGTCCTGTGCGTCGCCAGTGTGATGCGCGGATAAAACCAAACCCACGACTCATGGAAGAGATCTATCAGAGAAAACTGATCATACGCATCGGGAAGAACACCCTCTCGTTCACGATGCCCAACCCTGCCGACACAGAACGGCCGTTCCTCTACGAGCCCTATATCGTGAAGGGCGGGATCTCGATTGCTGCCAATCTCAGGGAAGCCTTCAAGACTGCCGACCTGACGGCCATCGACACGCGAAGGGTTCAGGTGCTTGTCGATACCCCTTCCATGCTCGTGCCCATCGAACAGTTCGACGAGGAGAATATCACGACGATTTTCAACCATGTATTCCCTCCTACCCAGGAACAGCGCATCGTGCGCTTCAACGTGCTGCCGTCACTGAAGGCGGTCTGTCTCTTTGCCGTCAACAAGGATCTGGCGGGTGTCCTGCAGGACCGTTTCGACGATCTGCAGTATATCCATGCGTTGACGCCTGTGTGGCACTATCTGCACCAGCGCAGTTTCACAGGTCATCGCAGCAAACTCTACGGCTATTTCCACGGCAAGCGGCTCGACATCTTCAGTTTCCAGCAGAACAGATTCAAGTTCTGTAATGCCTTCGACACCACCGATGCCCACGACGCCCTCTACTTCCTGCTCTACGTGTGGAAGCAGTTGCGCCTGGAGGCCGAGCACGACGAGATGCACATCGTGGGCAATATCCCTGAACAGGACTGGCTCCTGCAGGAACTCAAGCGTTATCTGCAGAAGGCCTACGTCATCAACCCCTCTGCCGACTTCCAGCAGTCGCCCGTCACTCAGATCGCAAATATGCCCTACGACCTGATGACATTACTCGTAAAAGGACGATGAGAATCATCACAGGAAAATACAAGGGACGGCACTTCGACATTCCGAAGACCTTCAAGGCAAGGCCCACGACGGACTTTGCCAAGGAGAATATCTTCAATGTGCTGACACAGTATATCGACTTTGAGGATACCACTGCACTCGACCTCTTCTCAGGCACGGGCAGCATCACCCTCGAACTATTGTCACGCGGCTGTGCCCACGTCATCAGCGTGGAACTGGATCGCGACCATCACCGTTTCATCCAGCAGTGCATCCAGAAGTTAGGGACAGAGGCTTGTGTCCCCCTGCGCGGCGACGTCTTCCGCTTCATCAAGTCATGCAAGCAGCAGTTTGATTTCATCTTTGCCGATCCCCCTTATGCCCTGAAGGAACTGCCGACCATCCCCAGCCTCATCTTCGAGAAAGGGCTGTTGAAAGACGACGGTGTCTTTGTCTTTGAGCACGGTAAGGATTATGATTTCAGCGACGATCCGCACTTTGTGGAGCATCGCAGTTATGGAAGCGTCAACTTCAGTATCTTTAGAGCAGCGGCGACAACATCCGCGTAACACTTTCCCAAAGCCGGACGAAGAAACTGCTGTTCATCCGTCCTGGAATGTCCTTCAACAATACCGACTGTTTCTCGTCATCCAAGAATACCTTCTTCGCGCGCAGAGCCATTCCCTCGTCGTAGAAGAAGATGTTCGCCTCAAAGTTATTCTCAAAACTACGGAAGTCGAGGTTCGTAGAACCGCAGGTGGTGATCGCATCGTCGCAGACCATCAGTTTCGAGTGCAGGAAACCTGGCTTGTAGAGACTCACCTGAACGCCTGCCTCCTGAATCTCGCGCAGATAACTGCGGCTGGCCCACTCCACGAAACGCGCATCACTAAAGCGCGGACAAAGCACCCTGACATCGACACCCGCCAAGGCTGCCGTCTTCAGGGCGAAGAGCACAGAGTCGTTGGGCAGGAAATAAGGTGTCTCCAGGAAGAGGTAACGGCGCGCACCGAGGATCACCCGTACGAAACCCTGCATGATCTCGGGATAAGGTGTCACAGGACCGCTCGTCACCACTTGCGCCAGACAGTTGTTCGCAGAGAGTTCCTCACGAAGTGCAGATGGGTAATACTTACGGTCGGAGAGTAGCGTACGATCCACGAAATACCAATCGACGAGGAAAGCACGCTGCAAGGCATAGACGGCACCACCAGACACTTTGATCATCGTGTCGCGCCAGGGCATCTGACCCGTACCCTTCACATAACGCAGGGCAATATTCATGCCTCCGATGAAGCCTACCGTACCGTCGATGACGATGATCTTACGGTGGTTGCGGTAGTTCACCTTACTCGTAAACGAAGGGAAGTGCACAGGCAGGAACGAGACCACCTCGATACCTTCCTCGCGCATCCGTTCGAAGAAACTGTGCTTGACATTCCAACAGCCCACATCGTCGTAGATCACGCGGACCTCCACCCCCTCGTGTCTTTTCGCTATCAGGGCATCAGCCACCAGCATGCCAAGAGCATCGTCGGCAAAGATATACATATCGATATGGACATGGTTCTTGGCCTCGTGGATAGCCGAGAGCAAGGCGGGGAAGAACTGGTAGCCGTCGGTATAGATCTCTACCTTATTATCTTTAAACGGCAGCGAGAGGTTCTGGTTGATAAAGAGGTCTATCAGGGGTTTGTGCTTCTCGGGCAGACGGAGGTCCTTCTGCTCCACGAACTCCAGCATCGAACGTTTCGTCAACTGGTTCATGCTCCGTTCGCTGACGTGACGCTCCTTACGGGTATTAATGCCGAAGAAGAGGTAGAACACGATTCCCACCACGGGGATGAACCAGATCACGAGTGCCCAGGCCATCGTCTTCGCGGGCTGACGGTTGTCCATAATCACATGGATCACCGCCGCGATGGCGATGACCTGATAGATCAGGAATATGATATTCAGCCAACTCATCCTACCTTATGATATCATTACCCAACTGTTTGGCGAGGGCATCGCGCAGTTGTTGGGTATCCCTGTATTCCTCCAGCAGAGCCTTTATCTTTTGGGGGTCACTGCCCACCTGCTTCAACTGCGCCTGTATGTCCTTCAGCCGTTTGGTGATGATGTCGAGCCTGAGGTCGAGCACCAGATGAAGCACATGCTGCCGCAAGCCACCCTCCCGTTCTTTCAGTTGGAAGCCTTTGCCCAACTGATGGCGGTCGATGGCCAACTTGGCTGCCAGTGAACTGATCTCAATATCAGGATGATGCATGAAATAACTCTCAGCCTTGAAATCCGGTTCCCCGCTATGGGTCGCCGCTTCCTGAAGGATCTGATTATAACGGTCATCATGGAACGTCAGCCCGTCTTGTCCCAGATCGTAGGCGATATACTGGGCCACCGTCAGGTTGGTAGTTCCTCCATCCTCCGTCTCGATATTCTCATAGATCACCTTCTCGCCGTCGCGGATGACACTCTGTATCAGTAGCCGTTCCACCTCCAGCGTCTGTTCATCGACGGTATGCAGGCCGATGAACTCAGTGGGGACGGTTCTCTGTGAGTCTTCCACCGCTGAGGACTCACTGAGAACCGTCCCCTGTGAGTTCTTCTCCTTCTCCTCGATGTTCTTACGGATCATGCCGTTCATCGAGTTCAGCAGCGTCTGCTCCTTGATGCCTAAGCGCTGGGACAGTTCACTGAGATAGGTAGAGCGCAGGATCTGATCAGGAACCACGGAGATGCTCTTCACGATACCGCCGATGGCCTCGGAACGCTTCACGGGATCTGTCACGTTCTCCACCGTCAGACGGGTCTTGAAGGAGATGAAGTCCGTCGCATTCTGTTCTATATAGTCCTTGAACTCCTGGGCCGTATGCTTGCGCGAGAAGGAATCTGGATCGTCGCCGTCGGGCAACAGGAGCACCTTGATGTTCATGCCCTCCGCCAACAGCATGTCCGTACCGCGCATGGCGGCATGGATGCCCGCCTCGTCACCATCATATAATAAGGTGATGTTCTGCGTGAAGCGCCGTAGTAATCTGATCTGATAGTTCGAGAGCGCCGTACCGCTATTGGCCACCACGTTCTCCAAGCCGCACTGGTGCATGGCGATCACGTCGGTATATCCCTCCACCATATATACGCGGTCTTCCTTGGCAATGGCCTTCTTGGCCTGGAAGAGTCCGTAGAGTTCACGCTCCTTATGGTAAATCTCGGAGTCGGGAGAGTTCACGTATTTCTGTTGCACACCCTTCGTCCGGGCATCGAGCAGTCGGCCTCCAAAGGCCACCACCCTTCCACTGACGTTCAGCCAGGGGAAGATCACACGACCCGCATAGCGGTCATACACACCCCGTTCGTTACGGATGCAGAGTCCCGTCTTTTCCAGGAACTCCACCTGATAGCCAGCCTTCTGTGCAGCCAGTGCCAGTGCGTCGCGCTTCGACAGGGCATAGCCGAGGTTGAACTTCTCGATGATATCGTCACGAATACCACGGCTGCGGAAATACTGCTTACCAATGGCGATACCGTCAGGATCATTTTTCAACACATCCTGGAAATACTTCATCGCCCAGTCGTTGACGATGAACATCGACTCACGGTCGCTCTGTTCCTTCTTCTCCTCCTCGGTAAGTTCCTTCTCCTCGACCTCAATGTTGTACTTCTTCGCCAACCAGCGCAGGGCCTCGGGATAGGTGATCTGCTCGTGCTTCATCAGGAAGTTGATGGCCGTACCGCCCTCGCCACAGGCGAAACACTTGCAGATCTGCTTCGACGGCGACACCATGAACGACGGTGTCTTATCGTCATGGAACGGGCACAGTCCCTTATAGTTCACACCCGCCTTACGGAGTGTGACGAACTCGCCCACCACATCCACGATGTTCGTGGCGTCCATGATCTTGTCTATCGTCGCCCTGTCAATCATTACCGACTGCAAAAATAGGAAGAAAAAATGAAACCACCAAACATTACGGCTTCATAAATACAAAATACACCGCTGCCACCAGACAGAGGGCAGCCGCCGCATGGTTCCAGTGTAACTGCTCGTGCTGGAAGATGAGGTTGGCGATCACGGCAAACACCACCAGTGAGATGCACTCCTGTATCACCTTCAGTTGCACGAGGTTGAAAGGCCCCCCATTCTCCACGAAACCGATGCGGTTGGCGGGAACCTGACAGCAGTACTCGAAGAAGGCGATCATCCAAGAAAAGGCGATCACCAGATACAGCGGCCAGTTCGTCGATACCCCCGACTGCTGCAGGCGCAGATGACCGTACCACGCAAACGTCATAAACACATTGCTCAATATGAGCAACAAGATTGTATAAACACCATTTATCATAGTTGTACTATTATTTTATCATAGGAATATAATGTCCGTAAGTGAGCAGGCGCCAGATCCATTCGAGGGGGCCGAACAGGAAACGACGAAGCCACAGACGACTCAGGTATGTTTGGAGCACAAAGACAGCAAGAGCCGTCAAGACGACGAACACCAAACCGAACGAGGTGCCGAGGCCGAAGCCAATGCCATAGAACAGCACGACGCCGATAAGCGACTGGCCGATATAGTTCGAAAGAGCCATACGCCCTGTGAAGGCCATCATGGGAAAGAACTTGTATCTGGAAGGCGTATGCTGATAAGCCATGCAAAAGCCTAAGATATACGTGAACGCCGCAGGGATGACGCTCAGGGTGTAGAGCAGGGAATGGACGGTGAGTCCCCAAGGATGTCCGTTACAGGCACTCCACGCATAGAGCATCGACGTGGGGATGGCATAGAAGATGCAATAGTCGAGCCACTTCGCCATCGGAATCTCTGACAGACGGGTGTAGAGTCTGTGCTTCCCGATCAGATAGCCGAGAATAAAGAGGCCCATGACACGCGGCAGACGATGGCCGCTGACAAACTCCCACATCCGTTCACAGGCACCCTGCATGAGGAAGGCGAACATCTTAGGATAAGAGTCTGCATCGCGGAGCCAGCCAGCGAAGTTCTCCTCCGTGATACCCTGAGCATGGGCTTCACGCCACCACAGATCATAGAAAGGTCCTGCGAAATCGACACCAGCGAACTCCGTCAGGGCATCCAGTCCGACAGGCAGGATAATCAGCAGACCCGCTATCAACAGCAGGACTTTATCCTTCAGGTGGAAGAACAGTGGCAATAGCATACCGCCGACAGCGTAGAGCAATAGGATATCGCCGCTCCAGATGAACATCAGATGACAAAGGCCGATAGCAGCCAGAATCACCATCCTACGCAAGAAACGGGAGACGGGATGACGCTGGAGGAACAACGAAAAGCCGACGCCAAACAGTAGGGAGAAAATGGTATAGAACTTCCCATCAATCAGCATATATTGGAAGAACCGTACCACCTGATCGATGCCGCCCGTCCCCATGGAGGCCTGCTCCTCCGGACTCAGGAAAGTCCACAGGGCAAACTCCGGGAAGTTGGCGAGAGCGATACCCATCAGAGCAAACCCTCGCAGGGCATCGAGAATAAGATAACGTTGTTTCTCAGCAACGGGTCCTTCTGATTCTTTCATTGTTCTGGCGGCAAAATTACATATTTTTTTCAATTCTCATGAAGCAAATTCCAAATAAATTTGGATTTTTACCCGCTTATTCGTATCTTTGCCCCGTCAATTAAAAACCAGAACCGAAAATGAAAAGGATTCTAATCTGCATGATCGTGGTGCTGGCATGTGAAAGCATTGCCCTGGCACAGACTACGAAGGATGAACGGATGAAATATATCCGCAAGTGCTACGCCGAAGCCAAGAAGAAGGTGGATGCCAACGGCAAGAACGGCAAGTCGCCCAAGGATATGCGACTCATCATCAACACATTGGAGGATGAGGATGTCCCCCTCTACGACACAGAGCAACTGGACTTCTACTTCGAGGAGAAAATAGTGGATGGTCTTGCGACGAAACAACCGCCTTATTTCATCGTGGAGGACTGGAGTCTCCACGGACATCTCAGATACCGCGAGGTGCTGCTCGACCCTAAGGATCATCAGGTGATCTTCTGTTATATGAGAGGTGAGACAGATGGCGGCTTCGTGGTGGAGTCGCGCTACTACTACGATGCCGAGGGACAATGCATCGAGCAGAAGCACAACACAGACAACAGTTGGACGATGCCAGAGACAGAGAAGGAGAATGCAGAATACTACATGAGGCTGTTCAATTTGATAAACTACAACGGCTACTTCACCCCACTGGATCTCGACACGCCGAAGAAGCCCACGACTCCTAAGGCAGAGCGACTGAAGTACATCCGTTCTCTTTATGCTCAGGCCAAGGAGAAATCGGCTGCCAATGACAAGGCTGAGATGCCGAATGATCTGCATATCATCCTCCACGACCTGGGCGACAACCAGCCCCCAAGAACGACAGAAACGAGGATTTACTTCGACAAAGACGGTATCTACTTTATCAATCGTACCAGCAAGTCGATGCAACTTAATGGGTATGACGAATACCTCTTCGACCAGAAGACCAAGAACCTGATCTTCTCCTACTCACGGGGCGCTGAGGAAGGTGAGGTATATGAATGGCGCTACTATTTCGACGAGAACGGCGACTGCATCGAGACCAAGACCACAAACACCGATGAGACGGATGACGGTTTCTACGACAAACGTGCCGCCAAGGACTTTCAGGCGATTTTCGACATGCTGAATGGAGATGAAGAATAAGAAGACCAAGATATGAAGAAGTCGATCATCGCACTCATGATGCTGACCTGCGCCATCAGCGTGGCAGCACAGGACTATCTGAGCAACTCAGAGATCAACAGCCAGTGGCGCAAGAAGGCCATCACAGTAAAGAATGGCGGCCAGAGCCCTGACGTGGTAACGCTGCTGAAGGCTTTCCAGCAGGCACTGCCCTCATGGGTGGTGGGTGAGGTGCTGGGACAGGCAGACCTTCCTGCCCCAAGCACACGCCAAAGTGGTACAGCTTCTATCTTTGACGCAGAAGACGACTACCGCATCCTGATAGATCGCAGGAACGGTTATGTCGATCTGGAGTCAGAGACGGACATCAGTCAAATGGCTGCCTGTGTCTGGCGTAAGGACAATGGTCACAGGATCTTCGCCGTGACCCTCTACGAGCAGCACGACCCAGTACAGAACCTGCTCTGCTGGTACGACTACGACCCTGCCACAGAGACGATGACACCAACAAAGAGTCCGCTCGACGACTTCAAGCCCTCCTGTGACAGATACGAAGCCCTCTCATGGACCTTGCCAATGAAGGGCACGGACTTTCAGATTCACGAGTACTACAACGTACTGTCTAACCCCATTACACACATCTACAAATGGGACAGGAAACAGTTTACGGCCGACATCGCCCAGATCAATATGTTCGAGTATTTCCCTTCAGTTGGTTCTACCCATTACGCCGTGCTCAGGCCTGACGAATGGACACACTATGCCCTCGTTGACCTGACGGGTGAGGGCAACCCCGTGTTCATGTTGGCGAAGTTAGAAGACGGAAAAGTGTTAGAGCGTATCATGCTGGCACAGTTCAAGGGCGACATCTGTCAGATCGCAGAATCGAGTGCCGAGTTTGGAGCCATTTCCGTCTATCCCCTACCTCCACAAGGTAATAACAAACGTGTAGCCGTGCAATACCGCGACCAGCCAGGCGGCTACTGGTACACCATCCTGACAGGTTGCTACGTACAATTCACCCTTAGCGATCTGCCCAACTTCTCCAAGGCCAGCGACGAAGATACACGCGTCATATCTGTGGAAGAAGGCTATGGTGCACCTGATGAGACCACAGAAATCATCAATCAGTTGGGAACAGAAATCTATATAGGAGATAAAATCACCTGGCATCCGTTCAAGGTCATTGACGAAGAACTGCCCTAAGACAAGGAGATATGAAATTATTTAAGATACTCATTTTACTCATCACAATGACAATTACTGGCATTCCGGCTAATGCCGAGGTTACAGGTAAAGTAAAAAAGGGACGGCCGAAGGGACGGCCTATCTATTGCAGTTACTCGGTGAACAGACAAGCAGGACAGGGCAAAGACTTCTGTGAGTTCATCGCCGATCAGGAAGACAGTATCAGAGTGGTGGTTTGCCTCAATGCCAACAGCGATTTCGAGAAACAGATGAGGTGCGAATTCGTCCCTATTCCACGGTCTAAGTTGACAAGGCTATGGAACCTGCTGGACGAACTGGAGCCTTGGAAGTTCGACGGCTATGAAGAAACTGAGCAGGAACCAGAGTCCCCAATTTTCCGTATCTTTATGGAATACAACGACGGCAGTGAATTCAATGCCAGATGGAGTATTCACAATCCCAAATCCAACGTTATCAAGGCCTATCATGCCATCGAGAGTTTTTTCTCCGAATGGCGCAATCAGTTTGAATAAAAAGTCTATCATGACAATAGTTTATTGCACAAAACGGCCAATCTGTGCACAAATTGGTTGTTTTTGTGCAATTTATTTGGCTGTGTGCGCAAAAAGTCGTACCTTTGCAGCCGATTTCTGAGAAATCGCCTGCGAGAACAGGCTTCGCCTCAGCAAAGAGCAAGCTCTCTGCATTCGGTTTGCACTGTCCTTGCACCTTTTTTTAGACATACTTTTTTAAATTTATATTATGGCTTTAAAGATTGTTGTGCTTGCTAAGCAAGTACCCGACACAAGAAACGTCGGGAAGGATGCCATGACCGCAGAAGGCACTGTCAACCGTGCCGCTCTTCCCGCTATCTTCAATCCAGAAGATTTAAACGCCTTGGAGCAGGCCCTTCGCTTGAAGGAACAGAATCCGGGCTCTACAGTAGGAATCCTCACGATGGGTCCTCCACGTGCAGGTGAAATCATCCGTCAGGGACTTTACCGTGGTGCTGATACAGGTTGGCTGTTGACCGACCGTCTGTTCGCTGGTGCCGACACCCTCGCCACCTCTTATGCGCTGGCTACAGCCATCAAGAAGATTGGCGATGTGGATATCGTGATCGGTGGTCGTCAGGCTATCGATGGTGATACCGCCCAGGTAGGTCCTCAGGTGGCTCAGAAACTGGGCCTCAACCAGGTAACTTACGCTGAGGATGTGCTCTCCGTGAAGGATGGTAAAGCTACTATCAAGCGTGTCATCGACGGTGGTGTGGAGACTGTTGAGGCTCCCCTGCCCGTAGTGATCACCGTGAACGGAAGTGCTGCTCCCTGTCGTCCTCAGAACGCCAAACTGGTGATGAAGTACAAGCGTGCGACCTGTCCCATGGAGCGTCCTGCCGAGGGTACGGCCTACGACAACCTCTATGAGGAGCGCCCGTATCTGACACTGAACCAGTGGAGCGTTGCCGATGTCGATGGCGACGTGATGCAGTGCGGTCTGAATGGTTCCCCCACCAAGGTGAAGGCCATCAAGAACATCGTGTTCCAGGCTAAGGAGTCGAAAACTTTGACGGCTTCTGATGCTGATATCGAGGGAATGATCAAAGAATTGTTGGAAGAGAAAATTATTGGTTAAGAGATATGAACAACGTATTTGTATATTGCGAAATAGAAGGTACTCAAGTACAGGAAGTATCTCAGGAGCTGCTGACCAAGGGTCGCAAACTCGCCAATACACTGGGTGTTGAGCTTCACGCCGTCGTTGCAGGTACAGGCATCAAGGGCAAGGTGGAGGATCAGATTTTGCCTTACGGTGTTGACAAGTTGTTTGTGTTCGACGCTAAGGACTTATTCCCCTACACCAGTGCTCCCCACACCGATATTCTGGTAAACCTCTTCAAGGAGGAGCAGCCTCAGATCTGTCTGATGGGTGCTACTGTGATTGGTCGTGACCTCGGTCCTCGTGTATCATCATCACTGACCTCCGGTCTGACCGCTGACTGCACAGAACTTGAGATTGGTCCGTACGAGGACAAGAAAGAGGGTAAGACCTACGAGAATCTGCTCTATCAGATTCGTCCCGCCTTCGGTGGTAACATTGTGGCAACCATCGTGAACCCTGACCATCGTCCTCAGATGGCTACCGTTCGTAGTGGTGTGATGCAGAAGGCTATCTATGAGGGTGCTTGCAAGAAAGAGGTTGTTTATCCTGAGGTTTCTAAGTATGTTAACCCCGAGGCTTTCGTTGTGAAGGTGCTCGACCACCACGTAGAGGCTGCCAAGCACAACCTGAAGGGTGCTCCTATCGTGGTTGCTGGTGGTTACGGAATGGGCTCTAAGGAGAACTTCGACCTGCTGTTCGACCTGGCTAAGGTGCTGCATGGTGAGGTTGGTGGTAGCCGTGCTGCTGTTGATGCAGGCTGGCTCGACCACGATCGTCAGATTGGTCAGACTGGTGTT
>JAFYPG010000219.1 GCA_017547605.1 Prevotella sp. | reverse complement strand
TGCTTTGCCAATGCTTCTATCACTTCCAGTTGTGGTTCAAAGTATTCAGCAGACAACTCTGTTACCTTATCAAAATCCTTGGCCGTTTTGATTTCCCATTGAGGAGGCAGCGTCTCATACTGCACTTTCAGGATATCATTACCCGTCTCATGGAAGAAGGCGATATGCTCTTCCACGGCCTTGGGACCGAACTTATCAGGGAAATGATGGAAAAATGCAGCAGGAATAATATCGGGTGCCTTCGACTGATCCAGTACCCGCTCTATTAGCTCACGCTTATTGGGCAATGCATCTTCCTGCTTGCTTGTTGTGCAAGCCGCTACAACCAGAGAGGAAAGTGCCAGAATACTAATGAAATGCTTGTTCATAATCAATCGCTTTTATGATATGTTAGGATTACTTATGTGTCTGACGCCAAGTGTGGGCGTAATCGATGACAGCACGCAGCTTTTCCCAGTCGGTCTCACCAGGCACGGTGCAGTCGGCGCCAAGGATGAAGTTGGGCGATGCATTCTCCAGCACCTTATCGACAGCGGCCTTGGCCTCTTCAACAGTACCTGTAGCGATGACACCCAGACGCTCAAGACCACCAAAGATGGGACGGCCAAAGCGCTTCTGAGCCTCCTTCAGGTTGAGTGAGGAACCGTCAGAGAAGTTGAGGGGTACGTTGATGATGCTGGCGGGATAATCGACGAAGGCATAGAGGGCCTCAGCATTCTTGAACGGTGTACCATAGTCGCAGATGTGGAGGATATTGATCTCACCAATCTCGTTGGCCACCTCAGACACATGCTTGTCCCACTGGCGAACGTACTTATTCCAAACCTCAGGTGAGAGGGAGTTGCCGTCACCACCCTGGCTGGATACATAGAAGCCGTCGGCACCACGTTTACGGGCAGCACGCAGGTAGTTCTCGATGGAGAGCGAGAGGTTCTTGATGGCCTTACCAAAGGCTGCGGGATTCTCCTCAGCGAGTTTCTTCAGATCCTTTCCACGACCCAGTGTCTGGTGAGCCAATGCCAACGGAGAATAGACGGTGGGCAGGATAAAGGCCTCACCCTTGAACTCACGGGCCAGATCCTCGATGACAGCCACCTGAGGCTCGAAGAAATCCTCACCATAGACAGGCACTTTCTCCCAGTCCTTGCCTGACTGGATGTCCACCTGAGGCACAACGATCTCATAGAACACCTTCACGAAGTCCATGTTTGTAGCACGGTAGAAATCACGATGATCCTGTACGGCCTTGCGTCCGAGTTTGTTCTCGAAGTGGAGGAAGAAGGCTGCGGGCACATATTCGTTGGGACGGCTCTGGTCGAGCACCTGAAGGATGCGTTCACGCTTGCTGTTAGCTACTTGCGACTGTGCGCTGATGGTCTGTACGCCTGCTGCTGCGAGGAGCGCAAGGGCGATGATTCTTGAAAAACTCTTTTTCATTGTTGTTATCTATTTAAATGTTTTATAATCAATTATATCTTTTATTCGAACTCTGCTCCATAAGGGCCGTCACCGGATTCGCCGCTGTAGCCCCAGTTCTGCTCAAGATTCGGATTCAGGATGATCTGCTCCTGTGGCAGAGGTAGAAGATAGTTCTTCTTTGAAACATTCTGAATCTTTGTTGTCTTTGTACCCAATGTTTCTGCATCTGTAGGCGTGTTAGACTTCACATACTTTACAAGGATATGCCAACGGATAAGATCGAACCAGCGTTGTCCTTCAAGTACGAACTCCAGACGGCGCTCCTCACGCAGACGCTCACGGAACTGCTCCTGAGTCAGTCCAGAGAGTTCCAAGTCTGAACCGTCGGACGGCGTGTTCTGAATGTTCAGATACGGACTCCAGTAAGCACGACGACGCACCTGGTTGATGGCATCGTAAGCAGCATCCGTCGGACCATTCAACTCATTCTCGGCCTCAGCCTTGATGAGCAGGATCTCAGCATAACGGATAATCACGGTATTGGTTGACTGTCCAGCTGCATTACCGCTTGAAGCAGGATTGGCAAAGTTGAGCGAATCGATATACTTGCGGAAACGAGGGATGGTAAACTCAAAGTCGGTACCCGTATTCGGATTATAGATGCGCTTGGCCCAAGATCCGTCACGACGCTGATCTTTCGGGTCAGTCTGCTCGTAGTATTTGTCACTGGTGGCCAGCAGCACAGGTTCTGAGTCGCTCCAGTTGGTAGCAAAGGTGCAGTGGCCCGTTACATTGGCATTAATCGTGCGGTCATGCTCGATAGAGAAGATGTGTTCTGCACCATTCTTCTTGTCAACAGACCAGTTGTCAATAAACTTGTCGAGCAACTTATACTTACCAGAATTGATCACCTTATCAGCATAGTTGATGGACTTCTGGTAGAAATCACGCTGACTGGACTGGCCCTCAGGGCTCGATGTCTGTGCCCACACCAGATAAACCTTAGAGAGAAGGGCCGATGCTGCCAGACTCGATGCCTTACCGTCTAACGTGGTATAGTCAGAAGGCAGACCCTCAGCAGCCGTGAGATCTTCCACAATCTGATGATAGACCTCATCAACGCTGTTTCTGGCAGCACCTTCGCCTTCGCCATCATGAAGTATGATGGGCACTCCTCCAAAATAACGTACCAGGTTGAAGTACACCAGGCCTCTTAAGAAACGAGCCTCGTTGGTATAGTTCTGACGACGCTGATCGTCGAGGAATGAGGCCGATGCGACTTTCTCAATCACCACATTGGCGCGGTTAATGGCCATATAGTGCTCTTTCCAAGCATAACCTACAAAGAGGTTGGTGGGCTGTATGGCGAAATTCGACAACTCACGGATATGGGCCGAGTTGGTCTGTGCACCCGCTTTGACGTAATCCGACTGCAGATCGTTAAAATAGATGCTCTGGTTATTATACATACCATAGAAACCGTCGATGGTGAATGCCTGGTAAATACCATTTATAGCAGTCTCAATATCTTCCTTGCTCTGATAGAAATTATCCTTGTCGATAGAACTGATGGAAGTCTGGTCCAAGTCAGCGCAACCTGTGAACAACAGGCTTGCCAAGAGGATATATGTAGATAAATTCTTTTTCATAACTCTGAATTCTCAATGTTTAATTTTTAATCTTTAATCTTTAATCTCTACAGCGTTACGTTAAATCCAACAAGAACGGTCTTGGCGGCAGGATATGCACCATAATCGACACCCTGATAGAGGGCACTGGTCTCGTCGATACCATTGCGGTTGGCCTCTGGATCGTAACCAGTATAGCCTGTGATGGTAAAGAAGTTCTGCAGCGATACATAAAGGCGCAGCTTGGCATCCTTGGTAATCTGTGGCACAGGCAGGGTGTAACCCAACTGGATGTTACGGAACTTCAGATAGCTGGCATCCTCTACGAAACGGTCATCGGCATAGATAGACGTAGCACTGGTTGCCTTCTGAATGGTGTTGCTGGGGTTCGTAGGTGTCCAACGGTCTGCCACCTCTGCCAACGGGTTATAGTAGTAACCGTTACCACGATCCAATCGACAAGCCAAAGCGTTGAAGAGTTTGTTACCATAGCTGCCGCTGATGTTCACGAACAGATCCCAGTTCTTATAAGCCACCTTGGTATTGAATCCATAGGTAAACTTGGGCTGGATATTACCGAGGATGACGCGGTCCTGCTCGTTCACCACACCGTCGTTGTTGACATCCTCAAACTTCGGATTACCTGGCTCTACGGCCGAAATGGTCTGGGTGGGCAGGCTGCTGAGATCCTCACCAGTCTGGATAATTCCCTTGAAACGATAACCATAGAAAGTGCCAAGGGGCTCTCCTACCTTCACGATCAGCGGGTTGATGTACTGAAGGGTACCGATAGACTGGAAGTCGGGCAGGAAGTATTCTGAGTTACCCAGATCAGTCACTTCGTTTTTATTATGGGCAATATTAGCATTGACGTTCCAACGCAGATCCTTCTTGTCGATGAGCACAGCGCCAACCTCGAGTTCCACACCTTTGTTGGTGACGGAACCTACGTTACGCAGGACGGTAGAGAAACCTGTCACCTGCTCTATGGGCACATTGAGCAGCAGGTCGCTGGTCTTCTTATAATAGCCATCGAGGGTCACCGTCAGACGATTGTGGAAGAAACCTGTGCTCAGACCGATGTTATACGAGGTCGTCTTCTCCCATTTCAGATCAGGGTTCGACTTGTTATCGATAATATAACTGGTGGCCTTTTGGTTGTTGACAATAACGGTCTTGGGAACTACGTTGGCAGCAAACTGGTAATCACCAATCTCCTGATTACCCACCGTACCAATAGAAGCACGCAACTGGATGAAATCGACTTTCTTGCTAAGATGCAACCACTTCTCACGGTCGATGTTCCAGGAAGCACCCAGTGAGGGGAACCAACCCCAGCGGTGATCCTTAGCGAAACGGCTACTACCGTCGGCACGTAGGGTGGCCGAGAGGTTATAGCGTGAGTCAAAACTATAGTTCACACGTCCGATCCACGACTGCAGTGTTGAGACGATATGACTGCTGACCGACGGGAGTGTCGTGGCGGCAGCTCCCAGGTTATCGTAACCAGTGGCATCGTTGCTAAAGCCATAGGC
>JAFYPG010000218.1 GCA_017547605.1 Prevotella sp. | reverse complement strand
TGCCTGGGGTGCCTGAGAACTTCCCTGGCAAGCCCTTTATCTTCTCGGAGAGTGTTTCGGCCCTGCAGACACGCGGCTACTATATGATGCCTTCAGATAGTATCTATGTGGCACCCAAGCAGTGGTGGCTGCCCTATACCGATCCCTCGTTTATGTGTTCGGCCTACGATAATATGCATGCCTCGTGGTCGAGTACCCATGAGGAGATGTGGGATGTGGTGAAGCATACGCCCTACGTGGGTGGACAGTATATCTGGACGGGCTTCGACTATATCTGAGAACCTACACCCTATGGTTTCCCTGCACGTAGTTCGTATTTTGGCATCATCGACCTGGCGGGCTTCCCCAAGGACAGTTACTATATGTATCAGAGCGAGTGGACGGACGAGACGGTGCTGCACCTCTTCCCCCACTGGAACTGGCTGCCAGGACAGACCATCGACCTCTGGGCCTATTATAATCATGCCGACGAGGTGGAACTCTTCATCAATGGTAAGAGTCAGGGTGTTCGCAAGAAAGCCGATAGTCATCAGTACCATGTGATGTGGCGCGTGCAGTTCGAGCCTGGTGAGGTGAAGGCCGTATCGCGTAAGGATGGTAAGGTGGTGAAGGAGCAGGTCATCAAGACAGCCGGCGCCCCGGATCATATCCGTCTGACCACTGACTACAAAGGCAAGAACACGACGTTTGTGGCTGTGGAGGTTGTGGATAAGGATGGTAACCTCTGTCCCTTGGCAGAAGACCAGATCTATTTCTCCGTCTCAGGCAATGCCAAGATCATCGGCACGGACAACGGATGTCAGACCTCCATGGAGAGTTTCAAGGCTCCCCAGCGCAAGGCCTTCTTTGGTAAGTGTATGGTGGTGGTGAAAGGCAAGGGACAAATGAAGGCCCAGGCCGTGAACTTGAAAGATGCAGTAATCACATTATAAATCAGAGGAATCATCATGAGAAGACTTAACAATTGGATGCTGGTGCCCCTCCTTCTTGGCGGTTTCACAGCGACAATCATGACTTCCTGTAAGGAAGATGATGAGCCAGAGCCTAAGGAGGCTACGGCATTGTGTCTCACAGTGAATGGTGAACACTACGACATCTCACTGCCCGCCACTGAGGCCGTGAATCTCAAGACGCTCTGCACGGAGTTTGATGCCGACATCCAGATCGACAATGCAGAGGAGTTCCAGACCATGACTGTCAACGGTCAGTCTTTGAATGATGGCAAGTGTGTCCTCTCCATCCCAGAGATTGCCCAGGATAAACAGATAGAGATCGCCTATACCAGTGCAGGTGTATCCGGTGTCGTGTATCTGAACACGCTCCATGCTGGTATCCCGGATATAGAGGCCAGAGGTCGTGCGCTGATACCTGGCGACTTCTACCTTTCCTTTATCTACCAGCGCCTCATCATGAAGTACGACAATGAGGGGCGCATCCTCTACTACCGTTATGATCCCACCCCCTTGGCAGGCACGTTCAGTGAGACAGGCTATTGGGACTTTAAGAAACATGTCTTCGACGGCAAGACCTATTATAGCTATCATGCTCCTGATCCTGCTTTCGCCGACCGTGCTTTCACAGGCTACGACCCGGGCATGCGCGTGCTGCTCGACGACCATTACTGTCCTGTGGATACCATCCATGCCAAGGCCAGCCTCGACGGGTTCCTGAAAGACGGTGATCCGCTTGATGGGCACGACTTCTATTTCTTCTCACCCACTCACTATATCGCTTCCGCCTCCTATATCGAGCGCGAGGTCGATGGTCAGCCGTTGGCCGTGGGCTATCTGCAGGAAGTGAAAGACGGTGAGGTGGTGTTCGACTGGTGGAGTTCCAACCATTCTGAGATGGCCTCTTGGTGCAGTCCCATCTTCGATTATAGTTACGACTATGTGCACTTCAATTCTGTCCAGGTACTGCCAGACGGTAACTGGTTCTGTTCCTTCCGCATCCTCAACTCTCTGTTGAAGATCGACCGCGTGAATGGCACAGGTGATATTATCTGGCGCATCGATGGTGATGCGTTGCCTGAAGCCCAGAGCTTCTACGGCCAGCATTATGCCACCCTCCACGAAGATAGTACGCTAACCATTTTTGACAATGGCAACGGTCATGATCCACAGTGTACACGAATACTGCGTCTGAAAGTAAATCCCGATACGGGTGAGGTCACTGGCGGTGGCGATATGCTCAATCCTGGTGGTGACTATTTTACCCAGGCCTGTGGTGCCGTACAACTCTTTGGCGACCGCTTTGTAGTGGGCTGGGGCTGGGGCATGGAGTTTGCCAACAACGACCGTCTTGTCACGGAACATAATGCTGAGGGCCGTGAGATCTTCGGTCTCTACCGTTCTCGCCTCCGTTATCGGAAGAACTCTATCTATTCTTCCTATCGCTGTGTGAAGTATAAGTCAATAAAAGAGGGTGTGCCTATTGGTGATCTGAGTCTTCTGCGATTTTGTCGAAGGGTAGGCGGTAGGTACAGCCTTCCTTCCAACGGGAGCAGCCGTAGGCGGTTTTGCCTTTGATGAGATGACCCTGGCCGCAGAGGGGGCAGGGCGAACCCTCAAGATTCACTCCCTTCCCTTCCTGA
>JAFYPG010000217.1 GCA_017547605.1 Prevotella sp. | reverse complement strand
GAGTGCGACACGAGGGCGATGACGGGTTTCTCGTTGAAGAACCTGACGGCGGTGGCGATAAGCTTCGAGATGTCGAGCAGCGTCTCGCGGTCGGGGTTCTCATTCACCAGTGTATCAGCAATATAATAGGTACCCTTCGGAGAGTTGATGATATGCATGGTACCGAAGTGCTTATACTCGGGACGGATACCGATCACCTCATTGACAACCTTGATGGTATTCAAATATTTCGTATAAAGACCTGTGATGAAGGCATCGGCCTCACCCGTCTCGACCATCATCATACCAAAATAGTTGCGCTCGAACATCTTGTCGTTGGCCTCCTGGAAGGTATAGCCTTCGCGCTGGCGCTTCTCCGTGAGGATGCGTGCATAGCGCTCACGGCGCTCCTGCTCATTGGGGTGACGCAGGTTCACAATCTCGATACCGTCGAGGCTCAGGTCAAGACTCTTGGCGAGTTTGGCAATTACCTCATCATTTCCCAATAGGATGGGGTAGCAGATACCCTCGGCCTTAGCCTGAACGGCGGCCTTCAGCATCGTGGGGTGAACGGCCTCGGCGAAGACCACGCGCTGCGGATGGGCGGCGGCGGTGGCATAGAGTTTCTGTGTCAGTTTTGTCTCCTGTCCGAGAAGTACTGACAGCGAGTCCTTGTACTCCTCCCAGTCCTCGATCTTCTTACGGGCTACGCCGCTCTCGATGGCGGCCTTGGCCACGGCGGCACTCACCTCAGAGATGAGGCGGGGATCAACGGGCTTCGGGATGAAATAGTCGCGGCCGAAGTGCAGGTTGTTCACCTTATACACGTCGTTCACCACGTCGGGCACAGGCTGCTTGGCGAGGTCGGCGATGGCATGTACGGCAGCGAGTTTCATCTCCTCGTTGATGGCTGTGGCGTGCACGTCGAGCGCACCACGGAAGATATAGGGGAAGCCGATCACATTATTGATCTGGTTCGGATAGTCGGTACGGCCTGTGGACATCAGTGTGTCAGGACGGGCCTCCATGGCATCCTCGTAGGAGATCTCGGGTACGGGGTTGGCCAGTGCGAAGATCACGGGATCCTTGGCCATCGTCTTCACCATGTCCTTCGAAAGCACATTTCCCTTCGAGAGACCTACGAACACATCGGCGCCGTTGATGGCCTCTGCCAGTGTGTGGATGTCGGTGCGGCTGGTGGCGAAGAATTTCTTCTGTTCGTTCAGGTCCTGACGCTCGGTGGAGATGACGCCCTTGGAGTCGAGCATGACGATATTCTCTTTCTTGGCACCGATGGCCATATAGAGTTTAGTACACGAAATGGCGGCTGCACCTGCACCGTTGACCACGATCTTCACCTTCGAGATGTCCTTGCCAATCACCTCCATGGCGTTCTTCAGACCGGCGGCGGAGATAATTGCCGTACCGTGCTGGTCGTCGTGCATTACGGGGATGTCGAGGGTCTTCTTCAGACGCTCCTCGATGTAGAAGCATTCAGGAGCCTTGATGTCCTCCAGATTAATGCCACCGAAGGTGGGGGCAATGCGCTCCACGGCCTCGCAGAACTTCTCGGGATCCTTCTCGGCTACCTCGATGTCGAACACGTCGATACCACCGTAGATCTTGAAGAGCAGTCCTTTACCCTCCATGACGGGCTTGCCGCTCATGGCACCGATGTCACCCAGACCGAGTACTGCCGTACCGTTGGAGATGACGGCCACAAGGTTGCCCTTGTCAGTGTATTTGTAGGCATTGTCGGGATTCTCCTGAATTTCCAGACAGGGATAGGCTACGCCGGGAGAGTAGGCGAGGCTCAGGTCGGTTTGGGTACGATAGGCCTTGGTGGGCTTCACTTCGATTTTTCCTGGACGTCCGCTCTCATGATATTCCAGAGCGGCTTCTTTTGAGATCTTTACCATGGTGTGTTGTGTATTATTATGTATGAATATGCAAGTTATCCAATAAAAAAGAGGGGCCTTTGCGGCCCCCCTGAGTAGTAGTCGATAGGGGAATCGAACCCCTATGCCAAGATTGAGAATCTTGTATCCTAACCATTAGATGAATCGACCGCGCGCATTCTGTTGGGGAACCCCTGCGGAAGGAGGGGGATTCGAACCCCCGGTACGGGAACCCGTACGGCAGTTTAGCAAACTGCTGGTTTCAGCCACTCACCCATCCTTCCAAGAATGCTTCGTGTTAGAAACCGAGGGGTTATCTCCTCAAATGCGGGTGCAAAGGTACGACTATTTTTTCGAACCTGCAAATTTTTGGGCAACTTTTTTTGAAAAAGTTATTTGAAGGCTACCACCTCTGTCAGCTCCTGATTCAGGTAGAAAGTATTCTGCAAAGTGTCACCCTCGTGTACGTATCTCATTCTCAGGTAAAAAAGGTCGCCCTCAGGCATCTGTCCATAAACGATGTCCTTCTTGAATCCCTGAGCCCCGCGCTGTCGCATGATGCTGATGACGGAGTCGTTGAGATGGCGTGTCGTACCTAAATCTGCATAGTCGCGATTGGTGATCTTGTCAGGTTGCTCCATCTTTGCTTCGACAAAAGCCTCTACCGTTTTCTCGGCATGGTACTGCTGTCCGCATGAAGCGAACAGCAGTAGAGCCGATATTCCACCTATTATAATATACGCGCGCGACTTCATTTCTGCGGAATGTTTTTAAGCACGTCGAGCAGGTGGTCCCACACCATCTGTACGGTGGGGATGAGCAGTCGCTCTTCTGGTGTATGAACGAATCGCAGGGTGGGGCCGAAGCTTACCATGTCGAGGTTGGGGTAGCGCTCGGAGAAAAGACCGCATTCCAGTCCGGCGTGGATGCCGCGTACGATAGGATCTTTGCCGAAGAGTTTCTTATACGACTCCACCACGATCTCCGTCAGTTTCGAGTTGGCCTTCATCTTCCAGGCGGGATAGCCGTCGCTGCTGATGGCCTCGGCACCGGCCAGTTCGAAGGCGGCCTGGATGGTGGCACACATATTGTCGAGGTTGGACATCACGTTGGAGCGCTGGCTCGACAGGATATCAATGGTGGTCTCCGAGGTGTGGATGCTGGCGATGTTACTGGAGGTCTCTACCAATCCGTTCAACTCGGGATCCTGACAGATGGCGTAGATGCCGTTATCGACAGCCTGCACGGCCCAGATGAAGTTCTTGGCGACTTGTGGATCAATGACAGGAGCAGCCTCCGTGCTTTCCATGTTCCATACCATCTGCGTATCCGTCACGTGGAACTCGTCTTCTACGTCTGAGGCAAATATGTTCCAGTCGGCACGCACGTTCTCCTTCAGGTCGTTGGGTACGGCGATTACGAAGTATCCGTCGCGTGGGATGGCGTTATGCAACTTACCGCTGTGGAATTCTACCAGTTGAACCCCTTCGTAGCGTTTCATTGTCTGGAAAATGAAACGGGCGAGGAGTTTGATGGCATTGGCGCGCTGCTTGTTGATATCGTCGCCGGAGTGTCCGCCCACGAGTCCTTTCAGGGAGCCTTTCAGGAAGAAACTGCCCTGCAGAGCCTCCTGGCGCTCGAAGGTGAACTTGGCTGTGGTATTACGACCACCTGCGCAACTGACGAAGATCTCACCCTCGTCTTCTGAATCGAGGTTGATCAGATAGTCGCCCGTCATGAAACCTGACTTCATGCCTTCGGCACCAGTCAGTCCTGTCTCCTCGTCGCGGGTGAAGACGCACTCGATGGGACCGTGATCGATATCGTCGGAGGCCATGATGGCCAGTTCCATGGCACAGCCGATGCCGTCGTCGGCACCCAGTGTCGTACCTTCAGCCGTCAGCCATTCTCCATCGACATAGGTTTTAATGGCATCCTTGTCGAAGTCGAACTCCACATCGACGAGTTTGTCGCACACCATGTCCATGTGACTCTGCAGGATCACCGTCTTGCGGTTCTCCATGCCTTTGGTGGCAGGCTTGCGGATGATCACGTTGCCCGTCTCATCAACTTTGGTATCAAGACCGTGACTCTCGCCCCATGATTTCAGATACTCAATCATCTTCTCCTCGCGTTTTGAAGGACGGGGGATTTCGTTAATCTTCGCAAATTCCGCGAATACCACAGCGGGTTTTAAATCGTTTTTATTCATTATTAATGTATTTTTTAATGTAGAATCTTTAATGTTTAATCTTTTATTCGTAACTTTGCAGCGCAAAATTACAAAAAATGATTGAAACTCTGCTCATTAGTGCGTTAATAATTGCTATTGGAATGGCATTTTTCTGCGTGAAACTGTTTTTCAGGAAGGACGGGAAGTTCTCTTCGCAGCATATCCACGATTCTGAGGCCATGACAGCGCGTGGTATCCATTGTGTGATGGATCAGGATCGAG